>JAXMLI010000038.1:0-3975 GCA_034368785.1 Smithellaceae bacterium
GCATAGTTCCTCCCCCTTCAAGGGGGAGGTTAGGAGGGGGATGGGGTTTTGGCCCCCCCCCCCCCCGAAAAGGGGGGAGATGGGGGTTTCATGCCTCCCCCTGTTTTTCGCGACCTCTAGCGAAGTCATCGCTATCTAACCAGAGAAAGGAGAAGAAGATGAAGAAATACGTGTGTGGCGTATGCGGTTATGTGTATGATCCGGAGAAGGGTGATCCGGAAAGCGATATCCCGGCGGGGGTGGCCTTTGAGGACCTGCCCGAAGATTGGACCTGTCCCGTCTGCGGCGCGGGGAAGGACGATTTTTCGCCGGAGTAGTGCGCCAGGAGATTTCTCACCCCGACCAGGGCCTGACGGCTCTTACTGGAGGAAATAATGACCAAGACCAGGGAGTCCCTCGTTCAGGCCTTTGCCGGCGAGGCGAAGGCGGCCGTTCGTCTCAAGGTTTTCGCCGATAAGGCGCAGGAGGAGGGTTATCTCCAGATCGCGAGGCTGTTTCGGGTTATTGCCTTTTCGGAAGAGATCCACGGCGCCCGGGCGCTCAGGCTGCTTAAGGAGATAAAGGGCACCGAAGAAAACCTCTCCGCCTCCTTCGATACCGAGACCCGGGTCTCAGGCGTGGCGTACGACGGTTTTCTCCGGGAGGCCGAGGCCGAAGGGGAATCGGCGGCGGCACTTTTCTTCAGCCAGAGTCGGGATGTGGAGGAGGTCCACGGGAAACTCTACAAGGATGCCATGGGCGACCTGATGGAAGAGCGCGAGACGGATTATTTCGTCTGCGACGTCTGCGGTTTTGTGGCCGAACGGGGCGCCCCTGACGAGTGTCCCGTCTGCGGCGCCCCGGCGGCGGCGTTTGTCGCGGTTTCGTAAAAAGCGACTCACACCGCCCGGCGGTCCCACATCGGCAAGTAACTTGCCTTTGAATTTTGGAGGGCCACGCTCCGTCGTGGCCGAAAGGCTTTGGATATTGCACTTCCTGCAGCGGACGCGACGGAGCGCGTCCCTCCGAATAAAAAAGTACTTACATAATTACAAGTACTTAAGGTCTTACGGCGCTACTTGTTCTCGTCCACCTTCTTCGTTTCCGGCGTCACATCAATCTCATCCGGTTCCCGGGTTGCCTTTTTGAAGCTTTTGATCCCCTTGCCAATGGCGCCGCCGATTTCCGGGAGCTTGCCGGCGCCGAAGATGATGAGGATAATAACCAGGATAACCAGTAACTCGGGCATGCCTATTCCGAACATATTGAAACCTCTGTTTAGTTTTTTCCCTCTATGTCTTGAGATTTAGACTATCCCTCGGGCTTTGTCAAACAATATTCTGGCGAACCCGGACGGGCCTCAGGGCAGTTCTGCTGTCGCCTCGGGATTAAAGGGATTGGTCCGCAGGGAAAAGGAAAAGAGAAAGGGGTAACTGGCCTTCAGATATTTCATGTAGATGAGCCATTCCATCGTAAGGGAGTGATAGACCCGCTTGATGTCGATCACGATGTGGTCCCGGTCGCCCGGGGTCAGGTGGGAAAGATCACGCCGGGCGGCCAACTCTTCGGTCAAATGGAAGACGGCCTGCAGGAGATTCGTAAATTTGTCGTGTTCGAGGATATTGGGGTTTTCCAGGAGCCGCAGGAGAAATTCCCTCTTGGCCAGCAGGATTTCCTTGAGGGCCGGGAGGCTTTCCTCTTCAAGTTGGATGGCGTAACCATAACCTTTTAACTCCTGTCTAAGCTGGTCGAAAACCTTCCCGGACCAGTCGTCCCTTACCAGCAGTTTCTCGTTCAGTTCGCGGGCTTGCGGGTCGAGCTGTGAAAAGAGCCGGAGCAGGTCGCTGCCCACCTCGCTGAAGAAGGCGCCGATTACCATGTTCAGCTTTTCCATCAGTGTCTGTTTTTCCCTTAGTTGCAGGAGTTCGTGAATGATAATGGTAACCAGGAACACCTCAAAAAAGACGAAGGCGATATCTCCGATGAGATAGATAAAGATATGGTGGGCATCCCGAAAGATCGCATAGTGGATCAGATAGACGGCTACGGTGAGGAAAATCATGGCCAGCCCCAGGTAAATCAGCCATTTGGAACGTTTCATATGTCGTGCCTTTCCTCTGAAAATAGGGCAGGCATCTTGCCTGCTTACGGTCAGGCGAGACGCCTGTCCTATTATTGGGGGATATGAATAATTTTCAAATTGGGGGGGTATGAATCATGTTCAATAGGTCAGGCGTCTCGCCTGACAAATTTTCTAGCGCCAAAGATGGCCCGGCCGACGCGGACGATGGTGGCGCCTTCTTCCACGGCCACCTCGAAATCATCGGACATCCCCATCGACAATTCGGTCATCTCCACGCCGGGAATCGCCTCCTGTCTTACCTGGTCCCGCAACAGGCGCAGCGCCCGGAAAAATGGCCGGGCTTCCTGGGGATCAGCGAACCAGGGCGGCATGGTCATGAGACCTCTGATCGCCAGGTGGGAGAGTTTCGCCACCTCCCGGATCAGGGGGATCGCCTCCCCCGGGGGGATGCCGCTTTTGGTGGCCTCCCCGCCGGTATTGACCTCAATCAGTACCGCCATGGTCAATCCCGCCGCCGCCGCCCGGCGGTCGAGTTCCCGGGCCAGCGCCAGCCGGTCCAGGGAATGGATCATCTCGAAGAGGTTGACGGCGTATTTGGCCTTGTTCGTCTGGAGGTGGCCCGTCAGGTGCCAGGGGAGGGTCCGCCCCATTATTTCGATCTTTCTTTGGGCCTCCTGCACATAGTTCTCGCCGATCAGGTCCACCGCGGCGGCGATCGCCTCCCCGATGAGATCGTCAGGCACGGTCTTGGTGATGGCCATGAGCTTGACCTCCTCGGCCTTCCGCCCGGCCCTGGCGGCGGCCTCAGTGATCCGCTGCCGGATCGTCTGGATATTTTCTCTCACTGATCCGCTCATAGTTTGCCCTCCTGCTAACGACCCCGTTCAGAGACCCTGTGGGAAGGTAATGACCCCAAGTGACTTGAGGGAATCTATCACCTCGCAAAGGGGAAGGCCCATTACGTTTGTGTATGACCCCCGGATCTCCCGGATAAAGAAGGCCCCCCGGCCCTGGACGGCGTATCCTCCGGCCTTGTCGTATGGCTCGTTCGAGTTTATGTACCAGGCCAGCTCATCTTCCGGGATAACCCGGAAGATGACGGAGGATTCCACGACCCGGGTGATTTCCCGGCCCTCTGCCTTTTTCATTACCCTGTAGCCGGTAAAGACCCGGTGTTCACGGCCGCTCAGTCTCTCCAGCATCGCCCTCGCTTCCCCGGGGGTATCCGGTTTGCCCAGGATCATGCCGTCGATGAATACGATGGTGTCCGCCCCGATCACCCAGGCGTCCGGATGGTCGCGGGCGACCTCGCAGGCCTTATTTGCCGCCAGACGCCGGACGTGCTCGGCGGGTCCCTCGCCGTCCAGACCGCGTTCATCAACTCCGCTGGGGATCACCTCCAGGGGCAGGTCAAGCTGTTTGAACATTTCGATCCGCCTGGGCGACGCCGAGGCCAGGATCAGTCTTTCCGAAGCGATATGTGTCATTTCGTTTTATCCATGGATGATTTTCATGGCGAGGATGTAGCTTGCGAAGCCCAGACTGATGCCGTTGCCCATGATCAAAGGCTGCGAGCCGATCAGTATCCCGTAGATTAGCCAGCAGCACACCCCGCTGCAGAAAAGGGCGAAGGTGTAGAGCGAAAGATCCTTCGTGTTTCTTGTCCGGTGAATCTTGATGACCTGGGGCAGCATGGCAAAGGTGGTCAGGCCCGCCGCGATGAGGCCGATAATGTTAACGTAGTTTTCCATTTATATCTCCAGTTTATCCCTCCGCGTTTTTAGCCTGTCTCACGAATGCCCGGTCGAAAATTGCATTTATTCTTATCGGGTTCTTTTTGAGGCGCAATGGCCCTCTTCGCAAGTCCTTCTCCATTCCCTGCAAGGGGAGGCCTAAAGCCCCAACCTCCCTCC
>JAXMLI010000039.1:0-3715 GCA_034368785.1 Smithellaceae bacterium
CCTGATAAGGACAAGTGCAATTTTCTAACAGGGCATTCGTAACCCGGATTGATTATTTCGGACAAAAGGAAACAAAGGCTCCCCAAGCGAAGGTCTTTTTAGGCTCCGGCGCTTGTCATGTGTTTTTAACAGGATCCTGCCCACTTACTCCCTGGAGGAGAAAAAGATGTCCTCCGAATCAAGATTCCCCGAGCAGCAAGAGAAGGAAAGGGGAACGCTCAACATGAGCGACGGCAGTGTCTATGCGGGCGAGTTGAAGGAGGGTCTTCCTCACGGACAGGGGGTGCTGACCATGTCGCCGGAGGAAAATTACACCGGCGAGTGGCGGGAGGGCCGGTTTCACGGGCAGGGTATCTTGCAGGCCGCCAAGATCCACTACCAGGGCGAATTCCGGGACGGCAAGTTTCACGGTCTCGGTCTCGCGACCTACCCCGACGGCAGCCGTCACATGGGGGAGTTCCGACAGGGAAGCCCGCACGGCCAGGGACACACGGTTTTTGCCGACGGCAACGAGTACACCGGCGAATTCAAAATGGGCAAGTTTCACGGTTGGGGGCTTCTGGTCCTGACCGGCGGCGGGAAGTACGAAGGAGAATGGCGGGAGGGATTCTGTCACGGCCAGGGGACATTGATCTATACCGACGGTGGAGAATACCGGGGTGAATGGCGCGGCGGCAAGCGGCACGGCGATGGAACGATGCTTTTTGCCGACGGGCAGGTCGCCACGGGCGAATGGAAAGACGATCTCTTCATCGGAAACCGCCAGACGGAAGATACGACGATAAACTAAGCAATGGTTACGGTTAATAGCAACATCTCGAAAAACTGGATTCCCGTATCCACGGGCATGACAGACAAGCGCCATTAAGGAATTTTTACGAGTTCGCCAATCATGGACAGGGACACCAGAAGGTCGCTCATGCAAATTGCCCAGCTAAGCTCTGTCGGGATCGGCATGGCCATTGCGATCTTCGGTTCCCTCTTTCTCGGGGTTTACCTGGATGGAAAACTGGGCACAGGATATCTGCTCACCGCCTTGCTCTTGATTATGGGGATCATCGCCGGTTTCCGTAATTTTTTTCGCCAGGTAAAAAGATACGGCACGGATAAAGACCCGTTGAATATTGATAAAAAACATGATAGTGGGCCAGATCGAAAAGAAAATTGAACTCTCCGGCTGGCTGCTTCTGACCAGCGTGGTCGGTTCCAGTTATCTGTTCATGCCGGGAAGATTTACCGTTGGCCTCCTGCTGGGCGGGTTGATCAGTTTCCTGAATTTTCTCTGGCTCAGAAGGGACCTCAAGGGGTTTTTCCGGCGGGATGACGGCAAGGGAAAGCTCTCGATGATAATGAAATCCTACCTGAGGTTTACGCTGACGGCGGTGCTGCTCTATTTCATTATCTCCAGGCAGTGGGCGGATGTTATCGGCCTCCTGCTGGGCCTGTCCCTGGTGGTGTTGAACATTGTCATTACCATCTGGCGGGAGAGAAAAAACCTGCTTGCGGGAAGCTGACAACCGCCCGGCCGGGGCTTTGGCACAGCAAATCCCTGACCGAATAACATGATAAATATCATTGGAGACGAAGATGCATCCCTGGCTTATTTTTCATAACAGTTACCTTCCCGATCATGTTACCTATACCTGGGTAACGATGGCAATCCTTATCTTGTTTGGCTTCTTCGCCACCAGACGGATGGAGATCTACCCCAGGAAAATGCAGAATGTCGCCGAGGTCATGGTGGACGGCCTTAATAATTTCATTGTGGATACCATGGGACATCACGGCAAGCGGGTATTCCCCTTGATCGCCACCCTCGCCTTCTTCATTCTCACCTCAAACCTCATGGGACTTTTTCCCGGGTTCACCTCCCCCACGGCAAATCTCAACACCACCATCTCCCTGGCCCTGGTAGTCTTCTTTACCACCCATATCATCGGGATCAGGGTACACGGGTTCAAATATATCAAACAGTTCCTCGGACCCGTCTGGTGGCTTACCCCCCTCATGCTGCCCATCGAGATCATCAGCCACCTGGCCCGGCCCCTTTCCCTCTCGGTGCGTCTGTTCGGAAACATGGAGGGCGGTCATATCGTCCTGGGGGTCCTCTTTTTCCTGGTACCCTTTCTGGTACCCCTGCCGATAATGTTCCTCAAGCTGATTATCGCCCTGATCCAGACCCTGGTCTTTGTGCTTCTTTCCATGATGTACTTCGCCGGCGCCATGGAAGAGGCGCATTAATACACCGCCAAAGCCCGTACCTTAATCCATTGAATCCGGCCCAGAAAAAGGGCGCTAACTGTAGAGCGGCAGGATTGACCCTTTGAAGAACAGGGCAAAGGCGGCGATCCCGGCCAGGAAGGCGGCAAGGGCCAGGTATCTGTTCATCTTCGTGAGATTGGCGGCGAAGAGTACGACCACGCACAAACCAAAGGCCAGACAGAACGAACAGAAAATGTCCTGGACGAGCTGAAACCGGACCAGGATAACTTCTCCGCCCAGGGCGCCGGCAAGCATCATCGTCCGCAAGTGACTGACTATGGCAGCGTAACGGGTAACAGGCGGCAGGGTTAACGCCAGGAGCGCGGCCATAAAGATGATCCCGATCACCTTCAGATCCACGCCCAAAAATGATCCCCGGAGAGAGGAACAGGCGGTGTCGCAGACCTCGTAGAAGACCATCAGCCCGATGCCTATGAGGGGGAAAACGACATTGCTTATTTTCAAGCCTCTATCCCAGGTCATAAAGGCGCCTTTCCGCTCGCATGGGTAAGTCCCGAATGATGCTGACTCATGATAGTTCCTTGAGGGCGTTGAGGATGTCTACCCTCCCGACGAAGATTGTCTTCTTCCCGCCCTTGATGATGACGCAGGTGGGTGTAGCGTCGATCTTGTCCTCCTTGATCAGGGCGTTCAAACCGTTGAAGACGGGTTTGACGTCATAGGCCCCATAGGAGATATTCTTTTCCTTGAAAACAGCCTCGAGCCGCTCCTGCGTCACGAAATAGCCCTTGGCCGCGATCTCAAGCAGAATGTTCCGGACCAGGAAGGCCTGATCCGCGGTGTTCTTCTCCTTGAGGGCGTAAAGAAGGTATCTGGCAAAAAGAGGCGTCTGCTGGTTGAAGGGGGTGTCCACCAGCGTCAGCCGGATCACGTTTCTCTTCAAGAGGTCTTTCAGCACCGGCTCCACTGCCGGTTCCATGGCCTGGCAGGGGGGACAAAAGTAATCCGTGTAGATCCGCACCTCGATCGGTCCCGTTCCGTAAGACGGGAATGACGCACTCCGTTTCTCCGCCGCTACACCATCCAGAACGATCAACCCGGTTATGATTATCGCGACCAGACCGGAGATAACCGTGTTTTTGAATCTCATCTTTCCTCCGCTTCAGACTGGAATTGCCTTCCGACGGGGCATTATCAGCAGAACGACTCCTGTGTCAATGAGATTAAATATTTATGGATACTTACCGTTGACGAACTCGTGAAAAGTCATAAAAGCGCATGTTTAGGGACGGCTTTGTAAAAAGGCCGCAGGCAAGGCGCGTCAATTCGAAGAATCAGCGAAGCTCAATCCCGAGGAATGAGGCGTCGGGGGAGGGGGCTTGTTCCGGAAGCCCGAAGGGATCGAAACGTATCCCCGGAACACGCCGCAAGCCTGCCCCCGCGGAGGCGGGGGAGGGATGCAGCGCAACTACAGCATCCGGACTTCTGAGGA
>JAXMLI010000040.1:0-8664 GCA_034368785.1 Smithellaceae bacterium
CGTCGGGGGAGGGGGCTTGTTCCGGAAGCCCAAAGGGATCGGAACGTGTCCCCGGAAAACGCCGCAGTGACGAGGGATGCAGCGCAACGAAGCATCCGGACTTCTAAGGAACTTGACCATAAGTACCTGAAATTATGCAGGTACATTTTTTGGAGGGACGCGCTCCGTCGCGTCCGCGGCAGGTAGTGCCATATCCAAAGCCTTTCGGCCACGACGGAGCGTGGCCCTCCAAAATTCAAAGGCAAGTTACTTGCCGATGTGGGGCCGCCGAGCGGCGTGGGTCGCTTTTTACGAAGTCGTCAAGGAAGCTACCGGTCAAACCTTATTTACGACCGGTCAGCTGATAATTCGACCGCCTGGCCACTTTCCCGTTGCATATCCTTTTCCTTTATGATTTGGGATGGCCCCATTGTGCTCTTGCGTCATTTTCCGGCAGAAACAGTTTCTGGCAAAGTCATTTTAACATTAACACTTAGGAGGGTAGTTATGACAAAGGAAGCGTTGATCAAAGACACAAAGAAGGATGGCGTATCACGCCGCAAGTTCCTCACCGCCGCTGCGGGCGTCGCCGGCGCGGCCGCCCTTGGCCTGCCGAAAGTAGCCAAGGCGCAGACCCCGGTGGTCTTTAAGTTCCAGAGCACCTGGCCCACAAAGGACATTTTCCATGAATTCGCCACGGACTACGCCGCGAAGGTAAATGCCATGAGCGCGGGTCGTCTCCGTCTCGATGTGCTTCCCGCCGGCGCCGTGGTAGGCGCCTTCGGTATGCTGGATGCGGTCAACTCGGGCGTTCTCGATGGCGGCCATGGCGTTACCGCTTACTGGTACGGCAAGCACAAGGCCTTCGCCCTCTTTGGCACCGCCCCCGCCTTCGGCTGGGAAGCCAACCACATGCTGGGCTGGTTCAAGTACGGCGGCGGCGAGGCCCTCTATAACGAACTCGTCCGGGATATGTTGAAATTGAATGTCGTCGGGTTCCTCTCGGGGCCCATGCCCGCGCAGCCCCTGGGCTGGTTCAAGAGAGAGGTCACGAGCGTCGCGGCGTTTAAGGGTCTCAAGTACCGCACCGTCGGCCTTGCCGCGGATGTCATGAAGGAAATGGGCGCCGCTGTCACCATGATCCCGGGCGGGGAAATCGTGCCCTCCCTGGACCGGGGCGTCATCGATGCCGCCGAGTTCAACAACCCCTCCTCAGACCGGGTTCTTGGCTTTCCCGACGTCGTGAAAAACTACATGCTCCAGAGCTATCACCAGGCGATGGAGTGTTTTGAGATCATCTTCAACAAGAGGAAGTACGACGCGCTGTCCCCCGACCTCCAGGCGGTGCTGAAATTTGCCGCCGAGGCCGCCTCCGCGGATATGTCCTGGAAGGCCCAGGCCCGTTACCCCGTTGACCTTGAAGAGATGGTGGCGAAACAGGGCGTAAAGGTTCACAAGACCCCGAAGGTCATCCTGGAGGCCCAGTTGAAGGCCTGGGACAGGGTCATTGAAGACCAGTCCAAAGATCCCTTCTTCGCAAAGGTTATCGCCTCCCAGAAGGCATGGGTGAAGAGGGTGATCAATTTCGAGCATATCAATACACCCAGCACCGAAATGGCCTATACCCACTTCTTCGGAAAGCTCGGCTAAGATCGGCGGTGTAAAGTTTAAGCAACAATAAAGCGGGACATGGTTGAAACCGGTCCCGCTTTATTAGTAATAAAGAGATGGAAGCTTTCGCCCCTCCTCCTGCCTTGATCCCGTGATCCTCATGCGAATACCTGTGTGGGCTGGATGACCATCAAAAGTTTCCCTGAAAGGAGCAGCAATGCAGCGATTTCTGTTTTTTGTGGACAGTACGAGCGTCTGGGTCGGCAAGATCTTCGGCTGGTCAATCCTGGCGCTCACGCTGGCCATCAGCTATGATGTGTTCATGCGCTATGTCTTCCGCAGTCCCACCGATTGGGGATATGACGTGTCTTATATGCTCTACGGCGCCCTCTTCATGATGGCCGGCGCCTATGCCCTCTCCCGTAACGGACATGTCCGGGGAGATGTACTCTATCGGCTCATGCCTATCCGCTGGCAGGCCGGCGTTGATTTGACCCTTTATTTTCTCTTTTTCTTCCCGGCGGTCCTCGCCCTCATGTACTCGGGCTTCGAGTACGCCAAGATGGCCTGGGTAATCAAGGAGCACAGCGCCCTCAGTCCGGACGGACCGCCCCTCTACCACTTTAAGAGTCTCATCCCCATCGCAGGATTCTTCCTCTTCCTGCAAGGAATCGCCGAGGTTGTCCGCTGTATCCAGGGAATCAAAACCGGTGAATGGCCCCAGCGTTTATCGGATGTGGAGGAATTGGAAAAACAGATCATGAAGGACGCCAAGGATGGAAAATCCGGCGACGAAATCCTGGCCGCGGTCGGGTCGGGAATGCACAAGGAGGATAAAAAATGACCAATCCGGAAATTGGCGTTCTCATGTTGGGGTTGTTTATTCTGATAATCCTTCTCGGATTCCCGATCGCCTTCACCCTCATCGCGCTCGCGGTGGGTTTTGGCTATTATGCCATGGGCGACATTGTCTTCAGTCTTCTGGTTCAGCGAACATACGGGGTCATGTCGAATGATATCCTCATCTCCGTGCCCCTCTTTCTCTTCATGGGTTACATTGTGGAACGTTCCAACGTCCTGGAACGGCTGTTCCACAGCCTCCAGGTGGCCATGAAGGGTGTTCCGGCCTCCCTGGCCGTGGCCACCCTGGCGACCTGCGCCATGTTTGCCACCGCCACGGGCATCGTCGGCGCCGTGGTCACCCTGATGGGGCTTTTGGCCTTTCCGGTCATGCTGAAGGCCGGTTATGATGTAAAACTCTCTTCCGGTGTTATCACCGCCGGCGGGTGTCTGGGCATTCTGATCCCGCCTTCCATCATGCTGATCCTCTACGGGGCCACCGCCGGGGTTTCGGTAGTGAAGCTCTACGCGGGCGCCATTTTCCCGGGGTTCCTGCTGGCCGGTCTATACATGCTTTACGTGATCGGCCGGACCCTGATCAATCCCAAGCTCGCGCCGAAGCTTCCCAAGGAGCAGACGGACATTCCCTATATGACCATCGTCAAGATGCTCATTACGTCCTTCGTTCCCCTGGCGATCCTGATCATGTCGGTGCTGGGGGCGATCCTCTTCGGTCTGGCCACCCCCAGTGAAGCAGCGGCCCTGGGCGCCCTGGGCGCCATTTTGATCTCCGTCGGCTACAGGCGCTTTAATATCACCATGCTCAAGGAGTCGGTCTTTTTGACGGCCCGCACCTCGGCCATGGTCTGCTGGCTCTTCGTGGGTTCCTGGTCCTTTTCCTCGGTCTTCTCCATCCTGGGCGGACATGAGGTGGTGGAACACTGGTTTACGGTGATGCAGCTCTCGCCGATCCAGTTTCTGATCCTGGCCCAGATCATCATCTTCCTCCTGGGCTGGCCGCTGGAATGGAGCGAGATCATCATCATCTTTGTTCCGATCTTCCTGCCCCTGGTGAAATTCTACGGGATTGATCCGCTGTTTTTCGGCATCCTCGTGGCCCTGAACATCCAGACGTCCTTTCTGACGCCGCCGATGGCCATGGCCGCGTACTATCTCAAGGGCATCGCGCCGCCGCATATCAAACTGACGGAGATATTCGCCGGTTGTCTTCCCTTTGTTTTCATGGTAATCATCGCCATGGTGCTTTTGTACATCTTCCCGGGCATCGTCCTCTGGCTGCCCAGCGTTCTTTACTAAAAGTTCAGGAGTTCAACGGTTCAGCGGTTCAACGGTTAAAACCGTGAACCGTTGAACCGTGAACCGTTTCAGGAAGGAAATATGAAAAAAAAGGTCTTTGTATCCCGCGAGATTTTCGAAGAAGCCGTGGAATACCTCTCGTCCCGTTTCGAGGTCACAGCCAACCAGGAGGATAAACTATTCGCGCCCGATGAACTCGCCCTGGCGCTTGCCGATAAGGATGGTGCGGTGATCACGCTCACCGAGAGGATCGACGAATCCCTGCTTTCCCGCTGTCCCAAACTGAAGGCGGTCTGCAACGTGGCCGTGGGCTTCAATAATATCGACCTCCCGGCCTGCAGCGCCCGCCAGGTGATGGCCACCAACACGCCGGGCGTCCTGGACGACACGACCGCAGATTTTACCTGGGCCTTGATTCTCGCCACGGCCCGCAGAATCACCGAGGCGGAGGCCTATATCAGGGCGGGCCAATGGAAGAAATGGCAGTTGAAACAGTTCCTGGGTCTGGATGTTCATCACGCGACCCTCGGCATTATCGGACTGGGTCGGATCGGCCAGGTGGTGGCGCGCCGGGCGACGGGCTTTGATATGCGGGTAATCTACCATGATATTCGACGCGCCGTCCCTGAGGTGGAAGCGGCCTGCCGGTGCCGGTACGTAAGCAGGGAAGAACTCCTGGCGGAATCGGATATTGTCACGATCCATGTGCCTTACAGCCCCGAAACCCACCATTTCATCGGCGCCGCCGATTTCGCCAGGATGAAAAGGACCGCAATCTTCATCAACGCCGCCCGGGGCGGGGTGGCCGATGACGCCGCCCTGGTGGACGCGCTTTCCCGGGGTGTGATTGCCGGGGCCGGTCTGGATGTCTTCGAGGGCGAGCCCAAACTTCATCCCGGCTTCCTGTCGTTGAAAAACGTGGTGCTGGCCCCCCATATTGCCAGTTCTTCCGAGCGGACCCGGAGTCGCATGGCCATGATGGCCGCGGAAAATCTCGTGGCGGCTCTGGAAGGGCGCACCCCGCCGAATATACTCAATCCGGAGGTGGCGGAATCGGCGACATGTTCCGGAAGCCCGAAGGGATCGGAACCTGTCCCCGGAACCAAACCTTAATTCTAACCGAAGGGTTTGAACTATGAAAAGAGAACTTTACAAGCTGGGACTGGTTGAGGTTTGGCAGGGGATCAATAACGGACTTTTCACGGCGGAAGATTATACCCGGGCACTCCTGGCGAGGATTTCCGCGCAGGATGAGACGATCGGGGCCTGGGCCTGGCTCGATGAGGAAAGGGCCATCAGTGCCGCCAGACGCTCCGACAAGATGATTAATAAGGGCAGGAGCCCCGCTTCCCTCCGAGGGATTCCCGTCGGGGTGAAGGATATCTTCGCCAGTAAAGGGATACCGACAGAGATGGGTTCCCCGGCCTTTGCGGGCCATGTCCCGGGGGAATCGGCGGCAGTTATAAAACGTCTCGAGTCGCGAGGGGGCTTTGTTTTGGGCAAGACGGTTACCACGGAGTGCGCCTTCCTTTCGCCAAGCAAAACCAGAAACCCCTGGAATCCGCTCCACACGCCGGGAGGTTCCTCCAGTGGTTCTGCCGCTGCCGTGGCCGCGGGTTTCGCGCCCGCCGCGGTTGGCAGTCAGACCAATGGCTCCACGATCAGACCGGCGGCCTTCTGTGGTGTGGTTGGTTTCAAACCCAGCCAGGGTCTCATCCCCATCGCCGGCGCCCTCACATTCAGCCATACCCTTGATCAGGTGGGACTCTTTACCCGCAAGGTGGCAGATGCCGCCTGGCTGGCGCACGCCCTGATCTCCGGCCCAATGCGCCCCCCCCAGGGGGTATCCCCTCTGCCTGCCCCTCCCCGACTTGCGGCCGTGAAAACCCCGGTCTGGGATCTGGCGGAGGATTACGCAAAAGGACATTTTATCAACATGATATCTGAAATAAAGAAGGCAGGCGCGCAGGTTACCGAGGTGGAGCTTCCGGAAATCTTCAACCATGCCCACCAGGCACTGCGGTTCATTATGCTCTCCGAGGCGGCCTGCAACATGGAGGAGCTGCGGCTGTGCAAGGGCGACCGGCTGAGCGGCCTCTTGAAAAACTTCCTGGCAGAGGGGAGAGAAGTCACGGCGGTGGTATATCTTCAGGCCCTGCGGTTAAGACAATTAATGCAGGGTGAGCTGTGGCGTTTTCTCTCTGATTTTGATGCCATTATCACCCCTCCGACCACGGGCGAGGCCCCGGCAACGCTGGACCAAACCGGCAACCCCGGTTTCTGCTCCATTTGGAATCTCTGCGGTGTTCCCGCCCTGACGATCCCGGTGGGCTTGGGTCCCCGGGGCCTGCCCCTGGGGTTGCAAATCACGGCGGCCCACGGCAAGGACCACCTGGCCCTGTCGGTGGGACGTTGGCTTGAGGCAGTTTTCCCCTTTGACCCTCTATCGAGCCGCAAATGAACCTGCATACCCTTTTGAAAAAGAGACAACATGAAGGACGGCCCCTTCGGGCAGGTCTCATCGGGGCCGGCAAGTTCGGCAGCATGTACCTGGCCCAGGCCCTCTTCACCGGGGGGGTCCATCTGATGGCCGTTGCCGATCTGGCGCCAGCGCGCGCGCGAGCGGCCATGAAACGGGTGGGGTTTCCGGCCGAGCAGATACAGGCGAAATCGCTGGATAGTGCGCTTAGTCAAGGCGCCACTTTTATCACCGATGATGCTTCCGCGATCATAAATGCCCCCGGTATTGACGTAATCATCGATGCCACGGGATCTCCCTCCGCCGGAATCCGCCATGTGCAGGCCTGCTGCCGGGCGGGTAAGCATATCATCATGGTAAATGTGGAAGCCGACGCCCTCGCCGGACCATTACTGGCACGAATGGCGCAAAAGGCCGGAATCATCTACTCCCTCGCCTACGGCGACCAGCCGGCCCTGATCTGCGAGCAGGTGGACTGGGCAAGGGCCTGCGGGTTCACCGTGGTAGCCGCCGGCAAGGGGACAAAATACCTGCCCAGCTATCACGCCTCCACCCCGGATACGGTATGGGATTTTTATGGTTTCACCGAAGAACAGCTGGCCGGCGGCGACTTCAACGCCAAGATGTTCAACTCTTTCCTCGACGGCACCAAGTCCGCCATTGAAATGGCCGCGGTGGCCAATGCCACCGGGCTGGTCCCCCCCTCCGACGGACTGGCCTTCCCCCCCTGCGGCGCGGACGACCTGCCCAGGATTCTGAAGCCCCGCACGGAGGGAGGCCTGTTGGAGCATAGCGGCCAGGTGGAGGTGGTCTCCAGCCTTGAGCGCGACGGACGACCGGTTTTCCGGGATCTGCGCTGGGGCGTCTATGTGACCTTTACCGCCGAAAATCCTTACTCGCTCAAATGCTTCCGGGAATACGGACTGATAACCGATGACAGCGGGCGTTACACGGCCCTTTACCGTCCGGCCCATATGATCGGTCTCGAACTCGGCATCAGCGTGGCCAATGTGGTCCTGCGGGGCGAGCCTACCGGGGCGGCAAGTGATTTCTCGGGCGATGTGGCCGCCACCGCGAAGAAAGATCTGAAACCCGGAGACATCCTTGATGGAGAGGGCGGCCACCTCGTTTACGGCACCCTCGTGCCGGCCCGCAAGTCCCTGGCGATGGGTCTCCTTCCCATCGGACTGGCCCATCAGGTGAAACTCATCAAACCCGTCCCGGCGGGCAGCCTGCTCCGGTGGGAGGATGTTTCCTGCCCGGCGGACGACGAGACCATCCGGTTCCGTCAATCCATGGAAGAGGCCTTCCGGCAGGAATGGGCCTGCTGAGGAGGCGGGAGTCAGACTTCAGGAGTCAGGAGTCAGAAGACAGGAGTACGCAAATGAGTGTTCAGGCAGGTTTTGTCGGTTTAGGAATCATGGGCCGTCCCATGGCCCTTAATCTCATAAAAGGCGGTTATCAACTCCGGGTTTACAGCCGCAGGCGGGAGTCGATGGAACCGCTCATCAGCTCCGGCGCCGCGCCATGTGCTTCTCCGGCGGAGGTGGCAGAGGCATCGGAGGTGATTTTCATCATGGTTTCCGATACCCGGGACGTGGAAGAGGTAATATTCGGAACCGGCGGAATCATCGCGGGAGGAAACCCCGGCTCGCTGGTGGTGGATATGAGTACCATCTCCCCGGTCGCCACCCGTCAGATGGCCGCAAGGCTCCGGGAAAAGGGGATAGACATGCTGGACGCCCCCGTGTCAGGCGGGGAGTCCGGTGCGATACAAGGGATCCTTTCGATTATGGTCGGGGGTAAACCGGAGGTTTTTGACCGCGTCAGGCCCCTTTTGGCGTACATGGGGAAGAATATCGTACATGTGGGGGCGAACGGCGCGGGCCAGGTCGCCAAGGCCTGCAACCAGATCGTGACCAGCATGACCATCGCATCCGTGGCGGAGGCCTTTACCCTGGCCAGGAAGAACGGCGTTGACCCGGGCCGGGTGCGGGAAGCCCTCCTGGGCGGCTTTGCCTACAGCAAGATCCTGGAGGTCCATGGCCAGCGGATGCTGGAGAGGGATTTTCGGCCGGGATTCAAGGTTCACCTTCATCAAAAGGATCTGCGGATCGTCATGGAAACGGCCCACCAGATGGGGATTGCCTTGCCGGGCGCCGCCCTCGTGAGCCAGTACATGAACGCCCTCATGGGCGCGGGCGAGGGGGAACTTGATTCTTCCGCGCTGCTCCTGGCCTTTGAACGAATGAACAACATGACGGCTTCGTAAAAAGCCCATATGCTGTGTTGCGCTGCATCCTTCGTCACTGCGGCGTGTTCCGGGGACACGTTCCGATCCCTTTGGGCTTCCGGAACATGTCCCCGACGCCTCATTCCTCAGGATTTGCGTGGCTTGCCTCTGGACTTCTAAGGAACTTAACCATAAGTACTTGAAA
>JAXMLI010000041.1:0-4768 GCA_034368785.1 Smithellaceae bacterium
AGATGTCGATCACCTCATCGGATGACACGGCTCTGGAGACGATCTGCCGGATGGCGTGATCGATCTCGTCGGGGCTGCGCCGCCCTTCCATGACACTTTTACCGAGGATCGCCTTCATGGCCTGGAAGAACGCCACGTCATCCCGGATAGCAAGCGCCTTTTCGTGCGGCACGGCCAGGGCAAAGGCCTTCGACAGATCAACCACGGCTTCCGAGAATCGACGCTTGCCATCCTGTTGCGAGAGGACATGTTCCTGGGCCGCCGGCAGGATCGAGAGCCGCTCCTGCGGGTCCCTGGATTTCCATTTTGACCAGTTGAATCCGTGGAAGATGCCGCAGCAGATTTCGAATTTCTCCAGCATCACCGTCACAGCCTCGTCCTGATCGATTGCTGCCCGGCCCTGGCCGCCGCTCTCGGTGTAGTTTGCCAGGGCGGATTTCAGCTCATGGGCCAGTCCCAGGTAGTCCACGATCAGACCGCCCGGCTTGTCCTTGAAAACCCGGTTCACCCGTGCGATGGCCTGCATGAGCCCGTGGCTGCGCATAGGCTTGTCCACATACATCGTGTGCAGGCAGGGGACATCGAATCCGGTCAGCCACATATCGCGGACGATGGCAACATTGAACGGGTCCCGGGGGTCCTTGAACCGTTTCGCCAAGGTCTCCCGGCGCGCCTTGTTGCGGATATGCCCCTGCCATTCTACGGGATCGGAGGCGGAACCCGTCATGACGATTTTGATGGATACCTGATTGTTATTGCGATTGTCGTTCGCATCGTCATGGTTCCGATCCTGATCGTTTTGATGGTTCTGCTTCCAGCCGGGTCGGATCGCGGTGATGGCGTTGCAAAGCTCCACGCAGATGCGGCGGCTCATGCAGACGATCATCGCCTTGCCGTCCATCGCCTCCAGGCGGCCCTCGAAGTGCTTGACCAGGTCTTCCGCGATCAGTCGGACGCGCTTCTCCGCGCCGACAAGGGCCTCCAGTTGCGCCCATTTAGTCTTGAGCTTTTCCTTGCTCTCGACCTCCTCGCCTTCCGTCACCTCCTCGAATTCCGGATCGATGCGCGGGCGTTCGGACTCCTTCAGTTCCAGTTTCGCCAGACGGCTCTCGTAGTAGATCGGGACCGTCGCCCCGTCCTTGACGGCCCGCTCGATGTCGTAGATGCTGACGTAATCGCCGAAGACCGCCCGGGTGTTCTTGTCGGAAAGTTCGATGGGTGTCCCCGTGAAACCGATGAACGACGCCTTGGGCAGGGCCTCGCGCATGTGCCGGGCGAAGCCGTCGATAAAGTCGTACTGACTGCGATGGGCCTCATCAGCAACCACCACGATGTTCCGCCGATCAGAGAGGAGCGGGTGCTGGTCTTCTCCCTCGGCGGGGAAAAACTTCTGCACCGTCGTGAACACCACGCCGCCGGAGGACGTCTGGAGAAGGTCCCGCAGGTGTTCCCGGTTTCGGGCTTGAACCGGCTCCTGACGCAGCAGCTCGTGACAGCGGGCGAAGGTCCCGTAAAGCTGGTCATCCAGATCGTTCCGGTCGGTGATGACGACGATCGTCGGATTTTCCATGGCCGGATGGAGAACGACCCGCCCGGCATAGAAGGCCATCGTCAGGCTCTTGCCGGAGCCCTGCGTGTGCCAGACCACGCCGACACGCCGGTCGCCCGGTTTGGCGTCCTTCTGTCCCCTGGCAAAGTAGGTCCCTTCATCCCTGATGCCGGGCAAATCGAACATGGTCATGCAGGCGCGAAGGGTTTCGGCAAGGGCCACATTTACCGCGTGGTACTGGTGGTATCCGGCCATTTTCTTGATGAGGACCCCGCCGCCACTGTCCTCGAAGACGATGAAATGCCGGACCAGGTCCAGGAACCGCCGCTGGTCGAAAACGCCCTCCAGGACGACCTGCAACTGCGGCAGGGAGGCATCGGCCAATGCCTCGCCTTCGATGGTCCGCCAGGGCATGAACCATTCCTTGTCTGCCGTCAGGGTCCCGATCCGGGCCTGGACGCCGTCTGAGATGACCAGGGCTTCATTGAACGCAAAAAGCGAAGGGATCTGCTGTTTGTAGGTTTGAAGCTGATTGAAGGCCGACCAGATGGTGGCGCTTTCCGTGGCGGCATTCTTCAGCTCAATCACCGCGAGCGGCAGGCCGTTGACGAAGAGAACGATGTCGGGCCGTCGCTCATGCTGATCCGCTACAACCGTGAACTGGTTGACGGCGACAAACTCATTGGTATCCGGTGTTTCATAATCCAGGACGCGGACAAGATCCCCGCCGCTGGAGCCATCCGGGCGCTGATACTCCACCGGCACGCCCTCGACCAGATACTTATGGACAACATGATTGTTGGCAACGAGGGATGGCGTATCCGGCCGGGTCAGCTTGCGGAATGCCTCTTCCAGGGCATCGGCCGGCACTTGGGGATTTAACCGTTGGAGGGCCTGCCGCAACCGTCTCTCCAGGACAACCTGTCCGTAATTCTCCCGCTCGGCCGGCACCTCGCCGGGGGCGAGCTCCAGTCCCGACAGAATCGTGTACCCCAGGCTCTCCAGCCAGGCAAGGGCTGCTTGTTCGACAACGGATTCAGTAAAATGTGCCACGGTTCACCCTATGCCAATTCTCTTAAAGCATCCCTGAAAACCTGGAAGCTCTTCGATTGATTCCGCTGGGGGTCCATGTATTTTGAGATATTTCTAGCCGTTTCCACCTTGGGCATTCCCGTGGGATAATAACCGGACTTTTTTAATACCCTTTCCAGAGCTTCCCACGTTCCACCGGCAATAGCATCAGGATTGCGGTACTGAGCCTTGCTTCCTATAGTCGCCGGCACCCGCGGATATGCCTGCACAAGCGCCTCGGTATCACCGAAAAACCATGCCTCCAGTTCTTCAACAGCAAGACGGTTTATTACCTCAAATCTGCTGCGGCCAAGGGCTCCGGATTTGGTTATGAAACCTGCCTTCCTTGCCGCCTCCTCAAGCTTGGCTTTCAGTGCCAGGCAATTCTCCCGATCCTGATCGACCAGCACGACAATTCGCCCGTCTTCCGGCAGCCACTTTCGATAACCCTTGAGTCGCTTTGGCAGGTGGGATAGCAAGTCCGCTTTCCCGGTGAAGGCCCGGATGGCGTAAGCTGTCTCTTCCCTCAGTATCCCGGGAAGGATATTGTTCAAGGCGGCCTCCGCGGAATATTCTTCTACAAGAAATTCGATGTGCATGGCCGGCTCACTCCTTCGCCCGACGGCGCAGGAGTTTTGGCCTGATTTTCGGCCCTCCGGCATTGGTCAAAGGATCGCCAACGCTGAAGTACCCTTCCATCCACAAGTGGCCCAGTTGCGCCCCGTTTTCCATGAAATCTTTGACACCTTCCATGTCATTAGCCCGTTGCGCCTGCGTAAAACCCTTCTCATCGCGGTAGAGGATCCACAACTCTTTCGGTTGCAAACCGTTTACGAAATAAGGGGAATGTGTTGTGATCAAAAGTTGGGAGCGGGCAGCGGCGTTTCGACATTCCTCTGCCAATTCCGTCAGAAGGCGCGGGTGAAGTTGATTTTCCGGTTCCTCGATCCCGATCAGCTGTGGCGGCTCCGGATCGTATAGCAGGGTGAGGTAGGCCAGCATCTTCAATGTGCCATCGGAGGCGAATTTTGCCAACACCGGACGTTCAAACGGCGCATCCTTGATCTGGAGCAGGAGTCTGCCGTCCTGCATCGGCTCCGCGTCCACCTTCTCCAGGCGGGGCACTCGTGCAGAAAGGGTTTTCAATATGTCATCGAGACGGTCCGGCCGTTGTTCCTTGAGGTACTGGATGACATTGGGCAGGTTGTCGCCTATGGATGAAAGGCGCTCCTGCGGCCCGGCTTCCGGGAGACCTCTTGTGGTGTCGGCGCTTAGATAGGAAAGATACCATCCGGTGATGAAGCGGCGCAGGGCGCTGACCCGGGGATGCTTGGCAAATTGCCCCAGAGTGTTTACCGCCAGCATTTCCGGTGAATCCAACTGCTCGTCTATGCGCTCGTCCTGCTCGTCGGGCAATTCACCGGAGATAACGCGTCCCTTGCCCTGCTGGAAGTCAAGGAAACGAAAAGGCTGTCCCTTACTGCCCCTCCGCCACTGCAGCCATTCTTCCGAGACGTAAGGTCCTTTCCCGCCTTCATCGATAGCCAGATGGTACGTGATGATGGGAGACTTTGATTTTTCCCGGTATTTCAGCTCGAAGATAATTGGACCGTCTTCTCCCCGTGTCCGTAACTCGCGGAAACGGCCCCGTTTATCCCACGCCCGGCGCAGACCCGTGATGAAACATTCTGACAGAAAGGCGAACACATCGAATATCGTCGATTTTCCGCTGCCGTTGGGACCTAGGAAAACCGTCAGCGGCGTTATCTCCTTCAACTCGAGATCGTAAAGCGCCCGATAGTTCTTGACCCGAAGGTATTCAATACGGGGCACGCTGTGAGTGACAGGGGTTTTGATTGTCATAATATGCTCCTATCAATTTTTCTCGTGTTGTAGTGCGTCATACACTGATATCAGTGTATGGGCGATGTTAGAATTCTTCTTTGCACGCTACCGCGAACGCATCCACTGGCGCTTGCGGGTTCAGCCGCTGAAGGGCCTGCCGCAACCGCCTCTCCAGAATGACTTGTCCGTAATGCTCCCGCCCGGCTCGTACCTCACCGGGGGCGATCTCCAGACCGGACAGGATTGTATAGTCACGGCTTTCCAACCAGGCCAGGGCCGCTTGCTCAAAAATGGATTCGGTCA
>JAXMLI010000042.1:0-14401 GCA_034368785.1 Smithellaceae bacterium
TTATTTCTTACTGCCTCGTTAATTACAGGCAAGTTCATCGTACCTGAAATAGCCCTTGACAAGGCGGAAAGAAAACTATATTGATAATCAAAATCAATTAGGGGTGGTAACGTGAAGGAAACTGGCGTCAGGATGTTCAACGAATACGCAGCCGGCAAGGGACTCAAGTCCACCCGGCAAAGGGACACAATCCTGGAATTCTTCCTGTCCCTCGACCGCCACATGAGCATCGAGGAGCTTTACCTGGAAATCCACCAGAAGTTCCCCAAAATCGGCTATGCCACCGTCTGCCGGACCATGAAGCTTTTCGCGGAAGCGGGCATCGCCCTGGGAGTGGATTTTGGCGATGGTCAGATGCGCTATGAGCATTCTCCCCGGGGGCAGCACCACGATCACCTGGTCTGTACCGAATGCGGGGCCATTATCGAGTTTTCCAACGATACCATCGAAAAGCTTCAGGACACTATCGCGCGCAAGCATGGTTTCCTGATCCAGAGCCACCGGCTTGAACTCTATGGCCTGTGCGCCCTGTGCAGAAAGTGATAATGATTATTAGTGACGACTTCGTAAAAAGTCCGGATGCTGCGTTGCACCGCATCCTTCGTCACTGCGGCGTACCCAAAAGTACGCCTCATTCCTCATGATTTGTGCGCCTTGCCTGCGGCCTTTTTACGAAGCCGTCCCAAATTCAAGACTTTTACGCCTTTTTACGAGGTTGTCATTAATAACAGGAAGAGGGAGACCTAAACCAAGATGGGAATATTTCGGAAAAGGAAGATGGCTGTGCCCGGCCAGGATGATGCCAAGGGGCAGGTCAGGAGGATTGTCCTGGTAGGAAATCCCAATGTGGGGAAAAGCCTCATCTTCAATGCCCTGACAGGGGCGTATGTTACTGTTTCAAACTATCCAGGTACATCCGTTGAGGTGAGCCGCGGGATGGCTCAGTTGGAAAATGAACGTTGCGAGATCATCGATACGCCGGGCATGTATTCTCTGATGCCCATCACCGAGGAGGAACGGGTGGCCCGCCAGATCCTGCTGACGGGCGAGGCGGATGTGGTGATCCATGTGGTGGATGCCAGAAGCCTGGAGCGGATGCTCAGCATGACCATGCAGCTGATTGAGGCCGGTCTCCCGGTAATCCTGGTGGTCAATATCATGGATGAGGCCGAGCGGCTCGGGATCACCATAGACCTCCCCCTTCTCCAGGAGAGGCTTGGGATACCCGTCATCGGCGCCACGATGAAACGAAAGGTAGGGTTGACTGAGATCAGGAAGGCAATAACGAGCCTGATCAGACGCGGCAATTGGTTCACCTATGGCCGTCAGCTGGAAGAGGATATCGCCGGATTGACTGCGCTTCTTTCAGGCAGCTACAGTTTGTCCCACCGGGCGCTGGCCCTCCTGCTGTTGCAGCGGGACAGTGAAATCGCCGGGTACGTCAAAGCCGGCGAAAAGGAACGCGGCGACGAGATAGAAAACTATTTGAGGGAGAGGATTTTCCAGCGGCGCGGCTCATTCAACCTGGAGTTGTCGCTTGAACGCAGGGAACTGATTGCCACTCAGTTAACCGGGGTAATCCAGGTATCGCCCAAAGGCAGGGAGGAATTCAGCCAGCGCCTCTCTCACTGGATGATGAATCCCTGGACAGGGGTTCCCATCCTTTTGGGGATTATTTATTTCGGTCTCTATCAATTTGTGGGGGTATTCGGCGCCGGGGAGCTGGTGGATTTACTGGAAGGGACGCTTTTCGAACAGTATTTCAACCCGGCAAGCGAGAAACTCGTTAAGGATATCATCCCCTGGCCTATGCTACAGGAGCTGTTTGTGGGCGAATACGGCATCCTGACGATGGGACTCCGCTATGCCATCGCGATCATTCTCCCCATTGTCCTGACCTTTTTTCTGTTCTTTTCGATCATGGAAGATACGGGCTATTTTCCCAGGCTCGCGATGCTCCTGGACCGGCTCTTCAAACTTATCGGTCTCTCCGGGCGGGCGGTGATACCCATGGTCCTGGGCTTTGGCTGTGACACCATGGCCACGATGGTAACCAGAACCCTGGAGACGACCAGGGAGCGGATCATCGCCACCCTGCTGATCGCCCTGGCGATTCCCTGCTCGGCCCAGTTGGGGGTTATCTTAGGTCTCCTCGCGCCGGTTCCCGGGGCGTTATTGATCTGGACAGGCTCGGTGGGCCTGATCTTTGTAGTTGTAGGTTTCCTCTCGTCCCGGCTGCTTCCCGGAAAGCCGCCCGTCTTTTACATGGAGATACCGCCTCTCCGGCTGCCCCAGCTAGGAAATGTCCTGACGAAAACCTACAGCCGGTTGCAGTGGTACCTGCTCGAGATCCTGCCGATTTTCATCCTGGCCTCGGTTATCCTCTGGCTGGGCAAGATCACCCGTTTTTTTGACGCCCTGATCGAGCGTATGTCGGTCCTCATGACCGCCTTGGGTCTTCCCGCGGAGGCGGCAGTGGCCTTTATCCTGGGGTTCTTCCGCCGTGACTATGGCGCGGCCGGTCTCTATGATCTCCAGGCCAAGGGGCTGCTGGAACCACGTCAATTGGCCGTGGCGGCGGTTACCTTGACCCTTTTTGTTCCCTGCGTGGCCCAGTTCCTCATTATGCTGAAGGAACGGGGGACCAAGGTAGCCCTGGCCATCCTGCTCTTTGTGAGTTTAACCGCCTTTTTCTCCGGCTATCTGCTTAATCGCTTCCTTCTTGCTACGGGGCTCTTGTAATGCGGTGCGGTTTCTGCGGACATGAATTTGACGAGGAAAAAGGCGTCAGGGGGTGCGCCGGCTGTCCCACGGCAGTAGGCTGCAAGATGGTGAAATGCCCCAAATGTAATTACGAAAATCCCCCCGAGCCGGCCTGGCTGAAAAGATTGAAGGTGCTTCTCGGGAAAAAATGATACTGGCAGGGGAGTGGGTAGGGGTTTATTGTTCAGTTAGGGAGGTATTATGAAACTGTCGGAAAAGGCGGATGAGATTCTGGAGTCGCTCTGGCTGGCCATCGAGGAGGGCCGGGGTTATTCCAATATTGAGGAGGTCGGGATTGTCCCCGATGATCCGGCCTACCAGGAACTGACCAGGCAGGCCCTGATCGAGATCAGGGACCATCGGGTTTACCTGCGTCCGGAGGGAAGGAAAGAGGGCGAGAAGATGATCCGCCGCCACCGGCTCGCCGAACGGCTGATGATGGATATCCTGGATATCCGAGGGCAGACCGGCGATGAAAAGGCCTGCCAGTTTGAGCATCTCCTTCGTGAGGGGGTGGACAGCAAGTTATGCGCGATCCTTAACCACCCGGAGACCTGTCCGCATGGGAAGGCCATACCGCCCGGGGACTGCTGTCTGGAGGCGCGGGCGCGGGGCGATTTGGGGGTCGTGCCCCTTACGGAACTGAAGGCCAGGGAACAGGGCGAGATTGCCTATCTCCAGACCGGTGACAACAGGAAGCTCGAAAAGCTGATGGCCCTCGGGGTACTGCCCGGCAACCGGATAGAACTCATCCAGACCTTCCCCTCCTATATCTTCCGGGTCGGATTTTCCGAGTTTGCCATCGATACGGCGATGGCCAAGGAGATATTTGTCAGGAGGTCGGCCATAGCCCGGCAAAGACGATCATTGTGCCACAAAAACAACCTGATAAGGACAAACGAAATTTTCTGACCGGACATTCGAGGTGATTCGTCTTGACAAGTTCCGAAATAGTAAAGACAAAAACAATCAATAACGAAGGAGTGTCCCTTGCAGAGTAAAAAATCGCATCCTGTCCTCTATATAGTACTGGTCCTGCTGATCAGTTGGGTTGTGCAGACAGTCCTGTTCACGGGTATCGTTCCGCAGATTCCTATCGTGCTTTATATGTTTGTCCCGGCGGTCCTGGCATTTCTGTTCTTCCTTTTTTTAAAAAACCCCTGGCGCAAACAGGCCCTTCTTTTCACAAGCGGGCCGGTTATTAAATCATTAGCCTTTGCGTTCATTTACCCCTTCGTCTGGTTCAGTTTGGCAGCTATCCTCGCTCTGATCACTGGAACGGGAAAAATCAACTGCGATTTCGTGCCATCGCTTGTCAGCGGACCCTTTATCTCGAGCTTGCTGCTGGCATTTCTTATACTTCTGCCTTCCATGTTTGGCGAGGAGTACGGCTGGCGCGGTTACCTTTTGCCGGCGCTGACAGAAAAATACAGCAAGACCACTTCAGCCATCGTGGTCGGTGGAGTGTGGGGAGCCTGGCATATTCCCTCATATTACCTCGCATATGTCTCGGCAGACATGGGCAATCCGTTTCTTATGACACTCCTGGGGATAGCTGTCACCTTTGTCGCTTCTTTTCCATATGCCTACTGTTTCTTCCTTTCCCGGAATATAATCCCCCTGGTGGTTTTGCACGGCGTACATGATCTGACTGCGCAGGCCATCTTTTTTGGCAGTCCTGGCATCCCGGGTCTGCAAGAGGCACAGCCGGCTCTCATTAGTATAAATTGGCCTGCGCCTCTTCTCTTCATGTTTATAGTAGGCCTGGTGTTTGTCCCGCTGTTCATCAAATTATTCACGAGGCTCGATCAAAAAAAAAGGCGCCCTATCTTGGAAAAACGTCTGTGAGATATTTGTGAGGAGGTCGTGATCATGAAGCTCGCGCTTTGGGAAAGATACAAGCAGTACCTTTGGGAGAGTGCGGAACTGGGCCTGAAACTCGATATCAGCCGAATGAACTTCCCCGCTGATTACCTGGAAGAGATGGCGCCGAGGATAAAGGCGGCCCTTGATGATATGGTTTCCCTGGAGGCCGGGGCCATCGCCAATCCGGATGAAAAGCGGATGGTGGGCCATTACTGGCTCAGAGCCCCCGAACTGGCGCCCCGGCAGGAGATTCGGGCAGACATCCAGGACAGTCTGGCGTCTATCAAAGATTTTGCTGATCATGTTCATGCCGGCCGGATAATCTCACCAGGCGGTAAAACATTTTCCCGGCTGCTGATAATCGGCATCGGCGGCTCCGCCCTGGGACCGCAGCTCATGGCCCATGCCCTGGGAACGGCCGGGGACCCGATGAAGGCATTTTTTCTTGATAATACCGATCCGGATGGAATGGATCTGGTTCTTGAGGAGATAGGCGAGCAACTGGGGGAGACCATTGCCATCGTAATCTCCAAGAGCGGAAAGACCATTGAAACAAGAAACGGGATGATCGAGGCGAAAAGGGCCTGGCTTTCACGGGGGATTCCCTTCGAGAGATGCGCCGTGGCGATCACAGAGGCGGGGAGCCTGCTCGACGAGATTGCCCGGGCGGAGGGGTGGCTGGCCCGTTTTCCCCTCTGGGACTGGGTGGGCGGGAGGACATCCGTGACCTCGCCGGTTGGTGTTCTGCCCGCCGCTCTGCAGGGTTTCGATATTCAATCATTCCTTGCCGGGGCGCGCAGATGCGATGAACTCACGAGGCAGCTTGATGTCATGTCCAATCCGGCCGCGCTGCTGGCCCTCATGTGGCACCATGCAACGGGGGGGTGTGGAAAAAAGGACATGGTCGTCATCCCCTATAAGGACCGGCTGATCCTCTTTCCCAGATACCTCCAGCAACTGGTCATGGAATCCCTGGGCAAGCGGCTGGGGAAGGACGGTCGGACGGTAAACCAGGGAATTTCGGTGTTCGGGAACAAGGGGGCTACCGATCAGCATTCCTATGTCCAGCAACTCAGGGACGGGGTGGATAACTTTTTCGTCACCTTCATCGAGGTGTTGAAGGACCGCGCCTCAGAATCAATTCAGGTAGAGTCGGGCATTACCAGCGGGGACTATCTGCAAGGCTTTTTCCTGGGAACCAGGGAGGCCCTGACGGAAGGGGGAAGGGAGTCGATTACCATTACGATCGAGAGGCTGGACGCCTTTTCCCTGGGCGTTCTGGTCGCGCTCTATGAAAGGGCGGTGGGCCTCTATGCCTCTTTGGTCAACATCAACGCCTACCACCAGCCGGGTGTTGAGGCAGGCAAGAAGGCGGCGGGCGAGGTAATCCGGCTCCAAGGCCAGGTTATGAACCTTCTCCGGGAGGAGAAGGGGAAACATTTTACCCCCGCGGAGATTGCCGTGACCCTTGGGGAGCCGCAGGCGGTGGAGATCATCTTTAAAATATTGGAACACGCGGCGGCAAACGTCGATCATCATATCGAGAAGATCCCCGCCCGGCCATCCTTCGAGACAAAATACGGATATGTGTGATTACACTACTGTCCCCGGAATACAAAAGGAAAAACCCATATGGGACGCACTGCTTTAATGGTAAAGATTGACCACAATGGGAGTGCAATGGCCGTCTTTGAGGGGCTTTCTCCCTCCCCTTCAAGGGGAGGGTCGGGGTGGGGATGGGGTCAAATGACAGCTCCGCAACTAAAACCCCATCCCTCTCCTAACCTCCCCCTTGAAGGGGGAGGAACAAAACCCGAACGAAAAAGAGTATTTATGAATGACGCAAAAAGCTGGACATTGCTTATTTTCCGTGACTTGACAAACCCGCCTATGTAATAATCTTGGGAAAACAGGTGTCTGTCCGTATTTACGCCCCTTCTATCGTTATGCCTATCAGGAGACGAACCTATGAACGGCAACAGAGCAAATGGGACATCGGTTTTGCATCGAAAGAACTTGTCTGATTTTCAAAAGACGCTTGAGGAGCGGTATATGTTTCATAAGAAAAATGCCGAAAAAGCCGTCACAAGATTCAAGCCCCTGGGATTTGTTTTCGGATTGGCCATCCCTGTTTTCGCGGCCTTGGTAACTTTTTCCATGAGACATGAATCTGGCATTCCTCAACAATTAGCCGCTGTGATGGGGCTGGCACTCACTTTGCTTACCATCGTGAATTCCGTCCTGAAGCCTGGCGAAAGGTTCACCAGCGCCGCTCATCAATGCATTGCAATCCACGAATGGAAGCAAGAATTTGACATCCGTGTGGCTGAAACCGATACCACAGATGAAAGGGCGTTCCGTATCATGATCCGGGAGATGGACAGGAAACTATCAGATATTGGAAAAGCAATGGTGGAGAATTGCCTCCCCCAACCATCGGCATAACAACGGCATTATTTCCTGAGGTGTCGTTTTGACCGTAATTGACAGGTATCCGTTGCTTCGCCTGCCACGCGCCGCCACCGTTCAGAAGATCAGGTCGGGCACTTGGGCGATGCTGTCGAAGATAAAGTCCGGGTAGATGTCCGATTGCTTCAGCATGGCCAGGTCGGTGACGCCGGTAAGGACGAGGGCCGTGGCCGTGCCGCATTCATTGCCGATTTTGATATCCGTCTCCAGCCGGTCTCCTACTAGCAGGCATTCCGCCGCCGGCAATCCCAAAACCTCCAGGGCCGCCTCGATGATCAGCGGCGAGGGCTTGCCCACCACTATCTCCACCTTTTTCAGGGTTATCGCCTCCAAGGCGGCAATCGTGGCGGCGCAATCCGGGATCTCGCCCTCCTCCGTGGGGCAGGTGCGATCGGGATTGGTCGCGACAAAATGAGCGCCCCGCTTGATGGCCTGATAGGCGATGTTGAGCTTGCGGTAATCAAAGGTGCGGTCGAAGGCGGCGACCACATAGTCGATCGTCTCCGGCTGCTCCGAGAGGGTAAAGCCTGCCTCTTTCAGCTCGGCGAGGAAGGGCGCCTCGCCGATCACAAAGAGCCTGGCTCCGGGTGCCGTCTTTTGCAGATAGCGAACCATTACCAGGGAGGAGGTCACCACTTCCTCGGGGGGGGTAGGAATCCCCAGGCGGGTCAGTTTGGCCGCGTAATCGCCCCTGGTTTCCAGGGGCTTGTTGGTCAGATAGACCACCTTCCGGCCCGACTCTCGCAGTAGCCTGATTACCTCATCCGCCCCGGGAATGAGCTTGTCTCCCTTGTAAACGGTTCCGTCGAGATCGAAAATGAATCCTTTGAACATGATGCGCCCGTATGAAGTCGAAAAATAAAACCGGTCAGGCGTCCCGCCTGACCGGTCAAGCAAGATGCTTGACCTATTATGTTCCTTGTTGCGATTGTTGGAGGGCCACGCTCCGTCGTGGCCGCAAGATCTTTTCAAATGGTCTGGCTATTGCGGACGCGACGGAGCGCGTCCCTCCATAAAAACCAAAGAAACTGGTTTTAATCCGCAATCCACAATCAGCAATCCGCAATCGCCCTTACCCGAAAACCCCTCCCTGCCGGTTCCCCGCGAGCCGGTTGATGATGATGAAGCAGAGGGCGCCCACCACGAGGAGGACGAACCCCAGGGCGGCGGCCTCGTTGCGCGAACCGGAGGTATAGAAGTTGAAGATCCCCACGGCGAGGACCTCCTTCCCCGGAACAGTGAGGAGCAGGGTGGCCGAGGATTCCTGGAGGGCCAGGATGAAGGAATAGAGCGACCCCACCAGAATGCCCTTCCAGATGAGGGGAATGGTAATATCCTTGAAGGTCCGGAGTTTCCTCGCCCCGACGCTCTGCGCCGCCTCCTCGAAGGACTTGTGGACGATGAGTAAAGAGGTGAAGGTGCCCCGGACGGTATAGGGAAGTCTCCGCACCCCCAGAACGATCGCGATGACGAGTCCCATGCCGAGGAGGGAGGTCTCGGTGAAGGGGATATCCCCCCGATAGGCCCGGATGTAGGCCACGCCGATGGCCGTGCCGGGCAGGGCCAGAATAAGGGTCACCAGGGAATCCAGCGAATCCCGTCCGGGGAGTTTGGTCCGGGCCAGGATCCAGGCGATAGGAACACCGAATATCAGGCAGATCAGGGTGGCCCCGGAGGCATAAATGATGGTATTTACGATGAACTTCGGCGTCTCGATGATCACGCGTTTGAAGGCGTGGAGGGTGTAGGATTCCGGCAGCGCCGTGAGGGACCAGGCCCGGCCAAAGGCATCGAGGGCGATGCCGAAATAGGGGATGAAGGCAAAGCCCAGGACAGCCAGGATAAAAAAGATCACCAGGGCATTGCCCAGCGGCGAGAAGCGTTTCCGCTCCACCGTCGAGTAGGAGAGGGAGGAATAGTCCTTGATGGCCACGTACTTCTTGGCCGCGATGAGAAAGACCACCGCCAGGATCACCATGATCGCGGAGATCACGATGCCCATCTTGAAGAGCCGGATATCCACAAACTGGACGATATTCAGATAGGCCTGCGGGGCGAGGAGGTCCTGGACCCCCACCACCAGGGGGGTGGCGAAGTCCGAGACGGTCCAGATGAAAACCAGGAGCGCGCCCGTGACAAAGCCCGGGGTGGTGAGCGGCAGGGTAATATCCCTGATCCGGCGCCAGCCCCGGGAGCCGACGCTTTCCGCCGCCTCTTCCAGGGAGGGGTCTATTTTGGAGAGGGAGTCCAGGATATTCAGGGTCATGAGGGGAAAGAGGTGGAGGGTTTCCACGAGCAACACCCCGTGGATCCCGTACATGAAGTTCACCGGTTCCACAAACCCCAGATAGTCCATCAGGAGGACGTTTACGGTCCCCGCCCGGCCCAGGATGAACACGAATCCCAAAACGCCCACCAGGGGAGGCATGATAATGGGAATGATCGTCAGATAGGTGAAGAGGCCGCGTCCGGGAAAATCATAGCGCACGAGGAGAAAGGCGATAATGACCCCCAGGATCGAGGTGGTCAGGACCGTGGCCAGTCCCAGCAGGATGGAGCGCCATGTGGCATGGAGGTAAAAGGGATCGGAAAAAAACTGGACAAAATTCTGGAGGGTAAAACCTAATTCCTTGGTCGTTACCGCATCGTAGAAAAGATGGATCAGCGGATAGATCAAAAAGACAATGAGAAAAATGGCAATGATCGCGATGCCGCACCAGCCGCCCACATTGGCCTCGGGCCTCAGCCTCCGCTGCGGGATGGTCGCCGCTTCCGGATAGAACTCGCTCATCGGTCGCCTCCCTTTTCCTCATCCTTGGGGATGGCATAGGTAATCGCTGCGGGGAAGGAAACATAGACCTTCTTGCCCAGGGCAATGGGCCGATGTTTCCGGGGATCATGACAGTCGGCCTTGAAGAGATAGCCGTTTTTCATCTCCACGTCATACCGGACCGAGTTTCCGCAATAGTAGGTAAAGCTCACCTCCCCCTCGAGGCAGTTCCGTTGCTCGTCCAGGGGTGGTTCCGTAGCGATATCGCAGGTCTCCGGTCGGACCGTCACCGTGCAGGCGGCGCCGGGCCGCAGGTGATTCTCCGCGATGCCCGCAAGCAGGCCCAGGGGGGTTTCGTAGAGGACCTCGCCATCGGGCCGGATTTCCTTGACCGTCGCCTCCAGGAGATTGTTGGTGCCGAGGAAATCGGCCACGAAGACATTCGCCGGCCTCTCGTAGAGAGCGAGGGGTTCGCCGACCTGCTGAATCTTGCCGAAGTTCATCACGACCATGCGGTCCGACAGGGTCAGGGCCTCTTCCTGATCATGGGTCACGTAGATGGTGGTGATCTTCAATTCCCGCTGGAGCTTCCTGATCTCGGCCCGCACCTGGACCCGGATCTTGGCGTCCAGGTTGCTCAGGGGTTCATCGAGGAGGAGGACATCGGGATCCAGCACGAGCGCCCGGGCCAGGGCGACCCGCTGCTGCTGCCCGCCGCTCAGCTGGCCGGGGTAGCGTTTCTCGAGACCCGTGAGATTCACCAGGTGCAGGACCCGCTCCACGTTATCGGCGATCTTGGCCGCCGGCATCTTTTTTATCTTCAGCCCGTAGGCGACATTTTCCAATACCGTCATATGGGGCCAGAGGGCATAGTTCTGAAAGACCATGCCGATTTTCCGCTCCGAGGTGGGTACGTGGCTCATGGAGCGTCCGCCAAAATAGAGTTCACCGTGATCGGGATGATAGAAACCGGCGATGAGCCGAAGCAGGGTGGTTTTGCCGCAACCGGAAGGCCCCAGGAGGGTAAAGAGTTCACCATCCTGAATGTCGAGGGAGACATTGCTTACCGCCTCTAGCTGACCAAATCGCTTGACAATATCCTTAATTCCAATGTTCACGCGTTCTCTGCCTCCTAAAAAAAGGGCGCCTCCCAGGGAGGCGCCCTTTGGTCATGCGATTATTTTTTGATCAGGTCCTTGTGTTTCTCGAGGATCTCCTTGCGGAAATACTCGTTTACTTCGGAATAACGCTTCTGGGCCACATCGTCATTATAGACGTTGCCCACGGGGGTGTCATAGAAAGACCGGAGGCCGCCCATGAATTCTACGGACATCTCCGCCTGGGAGCCGGGAGCGCCGGCGACCTTCAGCCGGGGATAGATGGAGAAGAGACCCCTCTCCATGAAGATCTTCTGGCCCTCTTCGGTCAGCAGAAACTCCACGAAGGCCTGGGCCGTCCGGGGGTTAGGCGCGCCCTTGAGAATGCCCATGGGCTCGGAGGTTACATAGGCATTGTTGGGAAAGACGAACTTCACGTCAAAACCGGCGATCCTCTCTTCAAAGGCCATGTAGGAGGGAACGGCAAAACCCACGGCGAATTCGCCCTTGGAGACCAAAGAGGGGACGTCCCGGCTCCGGGCGGTGAAATTGCCTGTATTGGTCGCCAGTTTGCGCGTCCAATCCCACCCCTTGTCCCAACCGTACATCTGGAGGATGACCTCGTAGGAGGCGTGGTTGGAACTGGAACGGTCGGGGGTGCATTGGGCGATATGCCCCTTCAGTTTGGGATTCAGGAGGTCGTCCCAATCCTTGATCGCGGAAATGCCCAGGCGCGTGAGCAGCTTGGGCTGGTAAATCAGTCCATAGGGTTCCAGCGTGGTGCCCACCCAGAATCTTTTGGGGTCCTTCAGGGGCAGGGGCACCGGTTTGCCGATCGCCACGGGAACCTCGTCCCAGATGGCCTTGGAGACGGTGAGCGGAACCAGGAGTCCCTGCTCGGCCAGTTTATCGAAGAGGGCCGATTCTCCCCCCCAGAAGATGTCCGCCTGGGGTTTCCCGGCCCATTCCACAATCTTGCCGTAGGAAGTGGGTGTGCCGGCATGCAGGGCGGCGACCTTCACGTCCACGCCATATTTTTTCTTGGCGAATTTGGCGAAGGCATCCAGCGAGGCATCGGTGATGAATTTGGTTACCGGGGTCTGGAGGATCAACGCCCCCTCAATTGGCGCCTGGCCGTAGCTTACGCCACCCCAACCGCACAGGATAAAGAAAAACAGGCTAAGTGCTACTACGAATTTCTTCATGTACATTCCTCCTCCTTTTCTCTCCGGATTTGCCCCGGAGGGTTGAAGTTTGTGTTGCCTTCCCTTTCCGAATATCACCCTAAAATACCGTTGCGCCTCCACAGGGGCGATAAAAACCCAGGTTCGCCTAGCACAGGCCCTGGGGAAAATCAAGCCTTTATAAGGTTCCCTAAACAAGCCTGTCGATCGATGACGACTTCGTAAAAAGCGCCCCACTCCGCCCGACGGCCCCACATTGGCAAGTAACTTGCCTTTGAATTTTGGAGGGCCACGCTCCGTCGTGGCCGCAAAAGCTTTGCAGGTGGAAATATTACTGCGGACGCGACGGAGCGCGTCCCTCCAAAGAAAAAATACATTACATAATATAAAGTACTTATGGTTGAGTTCCTTAGAAGTCCGGATGCTGTGTTGCGCTGCATCCCTCCCCGGCCGGTCGTTCCGCAGGCCCCTCCCCCTGGACCTGACGGCTCTCCTTTCCTTTAAGCGAAGCCCCGATGAAGCCGCGAAAGAGGGGGTGGGGCGCCGTGGGTCGGGACTTGAACTCAGGGTGAAACTGACAGCCCAGATACCAGGGGTTGTCCCGGATTTCCACAATTTCCACGAGCCCGCTGTCGGGGGAGAGACCGGTGATCTGTAAACCCCCGGTAGTTGTGGTTTCCCGGTATTTATTGTTGAATTCGTACCGATGCCGATGGCGCTCGCTAATCTCTTCCTGGCCGTAGGCCCTGAGGGCAAAGGAATCGTCGGTAAGCCGGCAGGGGTAGGCGCCCAGTCTCATCGAGGCCCCCTTTTCGGCCACCTCCCGCTGCCCGGGCAAGAGGTCAATCACCGGATGGGTCGTCGCCGGGTCGAATTCGGAACTGTTGGCCCCGGTCAAGCCGCAGACATTCCTGGCGAATTCGATGACGGCTATCTGCATTCCCAGGCAGATACCGAAATAGGGCGCCCGGTTTTCCCGGGCATACCTGGCCGACTCGATCATCCCCTCGATCCCCCGGATGCCGAAACCACCGGGAATCAGAATCCCATCCGCTCCCGCCAGGAGTGCCTCCGGCCCCTCCCTCTCCACCTGCTCGGAATCGACAAAGAGGAGATTCACTCGGCAGTCGTTCGCGATTCCTCCGTGGATCAGGGCTTCGTTAAGGCTCTTGTAGGAATCGGTCAGATTGACGTATTTCCCCACGATCGCAATCGTCACCTCCTGGCGGGGATCGGACATCTTGTCCACCACCGCTTCCCACTCCTCCAGGTGGGGCTGACCGGTCCAGATATTCAGGAGTTCCACAATCTTCTCATCCACCCCTTCCCGGTGAAACACCAGGGGCACCTCATAGATGCACTTCACATCCTTGGCGGTAAATACCGCCGACACCTCTACATTACAGAAGAGAGAAATCTTCGCCTTGATCTCGTCGGAAAGATAATCCTCCGTGCGGCAGAGGAGGATGTCCGGCTGGATGCCGATCTCCCGCAGGGACTTGACGCTGTGCTGGGTTGGCTTGGTCTTAACCTCCCCGGCCGTTTTAATGTAGGGAACCCAGGTGAGATGGATAAAGATGGCATTATCCCGGCCTACTTCGTTGCGAAACTGGCGGGTCGCCTCCAGGAAGGGGAGACTTTCGATATCCCCCACGGTGCCGCCGATCTCCACAATGGCCACGTCATATCCATTGGCGCTCTTATGGATAAAATCCTTTATCTCATTGGTGATATGGGGGATCACCTGGACGGTTTTACCTAAGTAATCCCCCCGGCGCTCCTTGCTGATCACGGAGTAATAGACCTGTCCGGTGGTGAGGTTGTTGATTTTTCCCATCCGGGTCGTGGTAAACCTCTCATAATGGCCCAGATCCAGATCCGTCTCCGCCCCGTCGTCGGTGACGAAAACCTCGCCATGCTGAAAGGGGCTCATCGTGCCCGGGTCCACGTTGATGTAGGGGTCCAGTTTCTGATTGGTCACCCGGAGGCCGCGGCTTTCCAGAAGGGCGCCCACCGAGGCCGCAGCCAGCCCCTTCCCCAGGGAAGAGAGAACGCCGCCGGTAATAAAGATGAACTTTGTTTTCATTGTCTTTCCTTTCCTTCAAGGGAAGGCCTGAAACCCCATCCCCCTCCTGACCTCCCCCTTGAAGGGGGAGGAATCAGGCAGTGCCCCTCCTAAGGCCCCCTTCAAGGGGAGGGAGATTGGGGATGGGGTCAAATGACCGCACAGTCAATCTTCCAGCAGCTCCCTG
>JAXMLI010000043.1:0-4357 GCA_034368785.1 Smithellaceae bacterium
CGATGTCAAAGAGCAAAAACTGAAACTCTTCCTGGACAAAAAGCAGGTCGAGGAATTTGATTACAAATTGCGTTAAAAACCAGGTGAGTGTTCACGATGTCATGGCACATTTTTCCGTTAACGATGTCGTGGCACTCAACAGTTACCTATTTTCATACAATCCCCTTGACTACCAAACGCTTTGTAAATATACCCCTGTGAACAGCAGAAAAAAATGAAGGAGGTGGGCGATGGCTATCAAAGTCGCGATAAACGGTTTCGGACGGATCGGCAGGTACCTTGTCAGGGCCTGCCTGGGTAACGAAGAAATAAAGATCGTCGCGATCAACTCCCGGGCCAAGCCGGAAACACTGGCCCATCTACTGAAGTATGATTCGGTTCACCGTACGCTCGACGCCCGTATCGACACGAAGGGGGATTCTCTCCTGGTCAACGGCGCCCCGATCGCCGTCACCTCCGTGGCCTCTGCCCTTGCCGATCTTCCCTGGGGTGACCTTGGAGTGGATGTGGTCCTCGAAACAACGGGAAATTACAAGAACCGGGAAATCCTCGCGGGCCATCTCGCCGCCGGGGCAAAAAAGGTGATCATCGGCTACCCCGGCAAGGATGTGGACGGCACCTTTGTGATGGGGGTCAACGAGGAATCCTACGATCCGGCCAGGCATCACATCATCTCCAACGCCTCCTGCACCACCAATTGCCTCGCGCCGCTGGCCAAGGTTGTTAATGATGAATTCACCATCGTCAAGGGACTCATGACCACGGTACATTCCTATACCATGGATCAAAGGCTCCTCGATGGTTCCCACAGCGACCTGCGTCGGGGCCGGGCCGCGGCCCTGTCGATCGTCCCCACCTCCACCGGGGCGGCGGCGGCGGTCGGAGAGGTCCTGCCGGCGCTGAAGGGAAAACTGGACGGACTGGCACTGCGGGTGCCCACTCCCAACGTATCCCTGGTGGATCTCGCGGTGGAACTGGCCAGGCACACCACGCCCGAAGAGGTAAACCTGGCACTGAAGAAGGCGGCGGACGGAAAACTGAAGGGCATCCTCCATGTTTCCGAGGAAGAGCTCGTCTCGATTGATTTTACCAGCAGCTCCTATTCTTCCATCGTCGACGCCCCCTTGACCCGGGTGATCCAGGGAAACTTCCTCAAGATCTTTTCCTGGTACGATAATGAAAGCGGCTTTTCCTGCCGCATGAGAGACCTGGCGATTCATATCGGCCGCCAGTTATGACAATGAACAATGAACGTTGATAACTGATCGTTGGTCATTGATCGTTGGTCATTGATCGTTGATAAAGGAGCGGCAGATGAGAACGCCCGTCATAGCAGGCAACTGGAAGATGCACAAGAGTATCGGCGAGTCTGTGGAATTAGCCGCCGCAATCAGGACAGCCGTTGAGGGAACCGACGAGGTAACGACCGTAATCGCCCCCCCCTTTACCGCCTTGAGGAGCGTGGCCGAAGCGCTAAAAGGCTCGAATATCCGGCTTTCCGGCCAGAATCTCCATGAGGAACCCCGAGGCCAGGGGGCCTTTACCGGTGAAATATCGGCGGAAATGCTCCTGGACGCGGGATGCAGTCATGTGATCATCGGCCATTCGGAAAGAAGGGCACTTTTCGCCGAAACCGACAGCCGGATAAACGCCAAAATGAAGGCCGCCCTTCAATACGGTCTCCTTCCCATCTTCTGCGTCGGTGAAACACTGGCCCAGCGGGAGGGAAACGAAACCTTTCCCGTAATTGAAACCCAGTTAAAAGAAGGATTGAAAAATATCGCCGCCAATGATATAGGCCGCGCTGTTATCGCCTATGAGCCGGTATGGGCCATAGGAACGGGGAAGACCGCCTCTCCCGCTCAGGCGGAGGAGGTGCATCTTTACATTCGCGGGTTTATCGAGGGCCAATACGGGAAAGAGTCGGCGGAGAAGATCCCCATACTTTATGGCGGCAGTGTAAACCCGGGCAATATCCGTGATCTGATGTCCCGGGAAAACATTGACGGGGCCTTGGTAGGGGGGGCAAGTCTCGACCCTGAGTCCTTCTCGAAGATAGTGAGATACAACTTTTAAGGAGCAGTCAGCGTGAAAGTACTAACAACCATATTACATATTACCGCCAGCCTGACCCTGATCATGGTGGTCCTGCTTCAGGCGGGTAAAGGCACCAACATGGGGGCGGCCTTCGGGGGCGCGAGCCAGACCGTCTTTGGCAGCAGCGGAGCCGGGTCTTTTCTGGGTAAGATGACTACTGTTGTCGCCGTCGTCTTCATCTTGACCTCCCTGACGCTCTCCTATTTCTCCCTGCACAGGAGACCCACCCTCCTTGACAGCAGGCCCTTGCCGGCGGCGGAGAGAACTGTCCCGGCGCCGGCCGCACCTGCAGCGCCAAAATGACAGAGCAGGCAACAGCGTCAGCAATATGGTTTTTTTGATATTGACAAAAACGACATCGCCCTGCTAGGTTGCGGGGCAGTCTGATGGTCGCCGACTTGTTTAACGGTTTTTGTGCAGGGACCTGCCCTGGAATCTTTTACATGCCGAAGTGGTGGAATCTGGTAGACACGCTATCTTGAGGGGGTAGTGGGCCATGCCCGTCCGGGTTCAAGTCCCGGCTTCGGCACCAATTTGGGGGACAGATTTTAAATCTGTCCCCCCGGTCTAAACGGGGGTTCAGAGTTGTCAACTGAACCCCCGTTTTTTTGAAGGGAATTATCACATTAAAATCTTACGAATTTTTCTTGTCTTTCTAATCATTCTGCCGGCCCTTTCAACCAATCTTCAGGCCAGGGAAGCGATTCGGGTTGTCGAGGGGATGGTGGTCAGGGTCTCCGACGGCGACACAATTACCGTCGAAACAAGGGAAGGCACAAAAATAAAGGTCAGACTTTACGGAATCGACGCCCCGGAAACGGATAAGAAAGACCACCGGACGGGAAAACATCTCCGCCCGGGCCAGCCATTCGGAGACGAGGCGCATCATTACTTGAGCGTCCTGATCGAGGGAAAAACGGTCAGACTGGAGATCCTGGAGATCGACCGCTACCGGCGGATGGTGTCGGTGGTCTGGCTGGATGGCAGAAATATCAATCTGGAGATGATCATGGCCGGACTGGCGGAAGCATACACGGAATATCTTACCCAGAAGCCACTGCGGCAAAGGTTTCTCCATTCTCAGGAAGAGGCGCGGGAGAGACGACTTGGCATCTGGTCCCAGGGCGGCAGCTATGAAAGACCTGGTGATTTCCGGAAGAGGCAGAAAATGTAATAGTCAGGAAAATATAACGTGAATGATCAACGATACCGCCAGGATGATGAGGATGTAATGGATAGCCTGGTCAAATCTCTTCCGGGGCAGCCGCCGATAGATCCAGTCACCCATGATCATGGCGGCAATCATCGCGGGAATCGACAGGGCATACAGACTCCAGACCTGGGCCGTCCAGAAACCCGCCAGACCATGACTGAGAAGGATGAGAAGACTGGTGGGGAAAAAGTAACCCTGCAAGGTGGCCCGGAAATGTTCGGGGGGCCAGCGCCGCAAGGTGCCATAGATGACAATGGGCGGTCCGTTGGTATTGTAGGCGCCGCCCAGCACCCCGGAGAGGAAGCCGAAGGGGAAAGACCAAAGTTCGCTCACCGGCGCACGGCCCCGGGGTTTTATCAGGCTGAAGATGGAAAATCCCATGATCAAGAGGGCCAGAATCATCTTGACAACAGATTCGTCGGCCACCTTCAGGAGTGCGAGTCCTGCCGGAATGCCCATCAGGGAGGAAATGATGAGCCTCCAGGTGATGGCCAGATCTATGTTCCGCCAGTTCTGGATCACGATCTGCAAGGCCAGGGTGGAAGCAACCAGGGCTACCAGGGCGGTTACCGCCGGCATGCCCAGGGAGGTCATGGCCAGGAGGGGCATGGCCAGGAGGGCGTTACCGAAACCGAAGACCGTCCGGATCAGGGAGGAAGCAAGAATTACCAGAAATACAAAGACGATCAGTTCGATGCTCATAGCCTGTCAAATTCCCCGTGTTATTAAAACACCACGCCTGTTACCGGCGTGGTGTAACCCGGCGAGGTGATAGCACATCTTCCGGCCGATATCCACCGTTTCAATCACGCCCCGGGTCTGCGACAGAATTGATTATCTCTCGAATCGTAACTATTCAGGTTGTTCAGGCTTTAGGCTGAAGTAACAAAATAGGTCAGGCGTCCCGCCTGACCGGCCAAGCAAAGGGCGGGAGCCATGAATCATCTAATGTCCGGCGGGACGCCTGACCTATGATAAATGGCCTCGCCTGGCGCTCTCCTGCAGTCTGCCTACCTGAGCAGTTACCTCGAATCTCCCCCCCATCCA
>JAXMLI010000044.1:0-8266 GCA_034368785.1 Smithellaceae bacterium
GGATGGGCAAAGCCTCAGCGTGCCCATCAACGGAGCGATTCCAGCAATGATGGGCACGGCATGAAGCCGCCTTTGCCCATCCTACGGAGTGACGACAAAACTATTGGCGGATACAGCGAGGACACAATCCGCAATCGAAAGGGGGGGGTGAAATGGGCAATTCATTGGTAAGCAACAGGGATCAGCAGTTTGTGCTATTGGAACTCCTGGGCATCGAAAGGCTCTTTTCCACGGAGCGGTACGCGGATTTTTCCCGGGATGATTTTCTCATGATGCAGAAGGAGGCCGAAAAGGTCGCCGTAAACGTTCTTTTGCCCACGTACCACGAGGGAGACAAGGAAGGCTGCACCTTCGAGGGCGGCAAGGTGAAGGTTCCGGCCTGCTTTCATGAGATATTCAAGAAGCAGATCGAAGGGGGATGGTTCTGCGCCCACCGGTCGCCTGAGGTGGGCGGCCAGGGGATGCCGATCGTCATGGTCACGGCCTACTCGGAGTTCTTCTGCGCGGCCAATTTCGCCTTTACCATGTACCTGGGTCTGACCAACGGCGCGGCGGGCCTCATCGAGGATTTCGGGACGGAAGACCAGAAAAACAGGTATATGTACAAGATGTACGCCGCCGAGTGGACCGGCACCATGTGCCTCACCGAGCCGGGGGCGGGCAGCGACGTGGGCGCGATCAAGACGACGGCGAAACGTCTTCCCGACGGCAGCTACAGCATCACGGGCACGAAGAGTTTCATCTCCTGCGGCGATCATGACCTGACGGATAATATCATCCATCCCGTTCTGGCCAGGATTGAAGGCGATCCTCCCGGGACCTCCGGAATTTCCCTCTTCATCGTCCCTAAATACCGGGTAAGGGATGACGGCGGGATCGGGGAGTTCAACGATGTGATCACGGGCAACATCGAGCATAAGATGGGGATCAAGGCCTCGTCCACCTGCACCCTGAACTTCGGCGACAATGGAAACTGCGTCGGTGAATTGCTCGGGAAGGAGCGCGAGGGTATAAAGATCATGTTCCTCATGATGAATCACGCCCGGCTCGAGGTCGGAATGCAGGGCCTCAGTCATGCCTCGGCGGCCTACGAACATGCCCTGCAATACGCCAAGGAGCGGATTCAGGGCGTCCCCGTCTGGGAGATGAAAAACCCGGCGGCAAAGGCGGTGCCGATCATCCAGCATCCCGATATCCGCAGGAAGCTCCTTACCATGAAGGCCTATGTGGAGGGGCTGCGCGCGTTAAACTACTTTACTGCCTTCTGTATGGATATGGAGCTAATCTCCGAGGACCAGCAGGAAAGGGAGAAGTGGAACGGCTTCGTCGAGCTCCTGACCCCGGTCTGCAAGGCCTATTCCTCGGACAAGGCCTTGAACGTCTGTTCCCTCGCCATCGATATTTACGGCGGTTACGGTTACTGCTCGGAATATCCCGTGGAACAATATTTCCGGGATTGCCGGATCGCGCCGATATATGAAGGCACGAACGGCATTCAGGCCCTTGACCTCGTGGGTAGAAAGCTTGCCCAGCGCAAGGGGGCGAATGCGATGAATCTCTTCGGGGAAATCAACGCCACGATCGGAGAGGGGAAAAAATGCGCCGACCTGGCCAGGTACGCCGCCTTCCTGGAGGAGGCGAACAACGCCCTCATCGATCTTACCATGCACTTCGCCCAACTGGGAAAGTCCGCGGGATTCCTGATCCCCATTCTCAATGCCTCGCCCTATCTGGAGCTGTTCGGCGACGTGGTGATCGGTCATTTCCTTTTGAAAAGCGCCGCCATCGCCTCCGGCCGGTTGAATGAACTCTACGCGGAATCAGGCGCCGAGGATTCGGTCGGCAAGAAGAGGGCGCTGGTTCACGAGAACCCCGAAGTGGCCTTTTACCAGGGCAAGATCGCCTCGGCCCAATTCTTCGCGGTTGACGTCCTGCCCTCCGTCAAGGCCCGGTGCGAGGCGATCAAGGCGGGGGGCAAAATTCCCATCGAAATCGCCGAGGAGTCCTTCGGGGGATAGATTGATCAACGTTCATTGTTAATTGATAATTGATAAGGAGGGATCATATGACATGGAAGATAAGAAAGGCCGCCGTCCTGGGGGCAGGGGTTATGGGCGCGACCATCGCGGCCCATTTGGCCAACGCGGGCGTGGAATGCCTGTTGCTGGATATTATCCCCCCGGAGCTGTCGGAAGCGGACCGGAAAAAGGGGCTGACGGATCAAAGTCCCGCCTGGCGAAACCGCTTCGCGGAAAATGGACTAAGCGGTGTTTTAAAGGGAAAACCCGCGGGTTTTTTCACGAAAAAAAATGCCGCGATGATCAAAACGGGCAATTTTGAGGATCATCTGGGCCTGCTCTCCCAAGTGGACTGGGTAATCGAGGTGGTCATAGAAAATCTCAAGATCAAGCAGGACCTGTTTGCGCGCGTGGAAAAGGTGATCAGGCCCGACTGCATCGTCTCCACCAATACCTCCGGGATTCCGATCAACGATATCTCAGCCGGATTCAGTCCGAAACTGAAGGAACGCTTCCTGGGAACCCATTTCTTCAATCCCCCCCGGTACATGAAGCTCCTGGAGGTGATCCCCGGCGCGGCGACGAGGAAGGACCTCGTGGAATTCATGACCCTCTTTGGCGAAAGAAGGCTGGGGAAGGGGGTAGTTTTATGTAAGGACGTTCCGAATTTCATCGGCAACCGGATCGGCAGCTTCGATATTGCCAATGCGATCCGGCTCATGATGCAAAAAGACATCCGGGTGGATGAACTCGACGCGATCATCGGGAAGGCCCTGGGGCGACCGGGCACGGCGATCTTCGGCACGCTGGATCTGGTGGGCCTCGATACCGGGGGGCATGTGATGAAAAACCTCTATGAGGCGGTCACTCATGACGAGATGAGGGATTATTTCCTGCCCGTCGATTTCATGGCCAAAATGGTGGAGAACAAGTGGCTGGGGAACAAGACGAAACAGGGGTTCTATAAAAAGACCGCAGGCGCGAACGGCAAGAAGGTCAAAAAGGTCCTGGATTACCGGACCTTTGAATATGTGGATCCCGTAAAGCCCAGGTACGCCTCCCTGGAGGCGGCGAAGAAGGCCGATAAAGACATCGCGGGGAAGATCAAGATCATTTTTGAGGGGAACGATCTGGCCGCCCTGGTGACCAGAGAATACCTCTGCCGCAACTTTATTTACGCGGCCAACCGCATTCCCGAGATCGCCGACAACCTGGTCGCCGTCGATAATGCGATGAAATGGGGCTATAACCATCAACTGGGGCCATTTGAAACCTGGGACGCCGTAGGCCTCCGTCAGGCGACAGAGGCGATGAAACAGCTGGACATGGTCGTCCCGGCCAAGATCGAGGAGATGCTGGGCGCGGGGTGCGAGTCCTTCTATCTGAAAAAGGCCGACGGCCGGTATTTTTACGACTTTGCCTCCAAGTCCTACGTGAAGCTTGCCATTGATCCGCGGATTATCCTCCTGCCGGATCTGAAGGGGCAAAAGAAGGTGGTCCGGGAGAATGCCGGGGCGTCTCTGGTCGATATGGGCGACGGCGTGGCCTGTCTGGAGTTCCACACCAAGATGAACGCTGTGGACGATGATATCATCGAGATGATCAACGGCGCCTGCGAAGTCGTCGAAAAGGACTTTCTCGGGCTCGTGGTGGGAAATCACGATCAGAATTTCTCCGCCGGCGCCAATATCTTCAAGGTCCTGATGGGCATCCAGCAAGGCGATTGGGATGTCCTGGAAAAACTTATTGCCGCGTTTCAGGCGGCCAACATGAGAATGAAGTATCTCGGCCGTCCCGTGGTGACCGCCCCCGCCGGACTGGCCCTCGGGGGGGGATGCGAGATCGCCATGCATGGGAGTCGCTGCCATCCCTGCGGGGAAACCTATATGGGGCTCGTCGAGGTCGGAGTAGGGGTTATCCCGGCCGGCGGCGGCTGCAAAGAGCTTATTTTGCGCCTGACCGAGGGGATACCCGATGGCCTGGTTGAGGCCGGTCTCAATCTTCAAAATTTCTTCGCGAAGGCCTTCGAGAATATCGCGATGGCCAAGGTGGGAACCAGCGCCGTGGAGGCGATGGAACTGGGCTATATCCGCAAATCCGAAGGCATCGCCATGAACAGGGACCAGCAGCTCTGGGAGGCCAAACAACTGGTCCTCGGGATGGCCCCATTGTACCAGCCGCCCAAACCTTCGCTGCTCCCGGTGATGGGAGAGAATTTCCGGGCCATGGCCGCCGCCATCCTCGCCAACATGAAGGCGGGCAACTACATTTCCGATTACGACGTACATGTGGCGGGTAAGGTGGCCTACATCCTCTCGGGCGGCGATTGTTCCGAGGGAACCTATGTCACGGAGCAGGAGATCCTGGACCTCGAGCGGGAGGCGTTTCTGAGCCTATGCGGCGAGGCGAAGACCCAGGACCGGATCATGCACATGCTGAACACGGGCAAGCCGCTGCGCAACTGAGAATGGGGACAGCGCCCCAATTTCCGCGGAAATAGGGGCGCTGTCCCTCCAGTAGAAAAGCCAACAGGAGGAACATCATGAATGATGCAGTTATCGTGGAATCCGTGAGAAGCCCCGGCGGACGCTACAAGCGTGGCGGTCTGGCCGCGACCAGGGGCGATGAGATAGGAATGCAGGTTATCAAGGGCCTGATGGCCCGGGCGCCGGAGCTGAAACCCGAAGAGGTGGATGACCTTATTGTGGGCTGCTCCTTTCCCGAGGCGGAGCAGGGGATGAATTTCGCGAGAATCATGGCCGTCGGGGCGGGGTTGTCCCTCTCTACGGCTGGTATGACCGTCAACCGCTTCTGTTCCTCGGGATTGCAGGCCATTGCCGATGCCACGGCGAAGATCCGGGCCGGCTGGTCGGAGGCGATCATCGCCGGCGGCTGCGAAACCATGTCCCATATTCCCATGGGGGGCGGCGTCTTTCGACCCAATCCCGACTGGGGGGATCGCCCCAATGTCTATGTCTCCATGGGGATTACGGCGGAAAATGTGGCGACCAATTACCACGTTTCCCGGGAGGATCAGGATAAATTCGGCGTGGAGAGCAATAGACGGGCCTATGAGGCGATCAAGGCCGGAAAATTCAAGGAGGAGATCATCCCGATCAAGGCCTTCCGCTATGCCACGGCGAAGAATGGCAAGCGCGTGAGGCAGGAGGTGATCTTTGATCAGGATGACGGCGTTCGCTGGCCTACCACCCTCGAGGATCTGGGGAAACTGAAACCCGCGTTCAAGCAAAATGGCTCGGTGACGGCGGGCAACTCCTCACAGATGACGGACGGGGCCGCGTTCTCGCTCCTCATGAGCCGGGCCAAGGCGAAGGGCCTGGGTTTGAAACCCCTCGCGCGGCTGACCCATTTTGCCGTCGCGGGATGTCGTCCCGAGGAGATGGGGATCGGGCCGGCCCTCGCGATTCCCAAGGTCCTCAACATGGCCGGGCTTACCACGAAGGACATCGATCTTTTCGAAATTAACGAGGCCTTTGCCTCCCAGGCGCTCTACAGCATCCGGGCCCTGGGGATAGAGGACAGGCTCCAGGCCGGGGATGTAAATCCCAATGGCGGGGCGATTGCCCTTGGTCATCCGCTCGGGGCGACCGGCGCCAAGCTCACGGCCCAGCTTCTCCATGAACTCAAGCGTCGCAAGGCCAAGCGGGGCATCGTCTCCATGTGCGTCGGCGGCGGCATGGGGGCCGCGGGCATCTACGAGATGTTGTAATAATGAAAACGGCGAGGCCTGAAGCCCCTGGCTTCTCACCCCTCCAAGGGGAGGGGTGGGGATGGGGTAAAATCACCGTACCGCAAAAACCGCCCCCTAACCCCTCTTTGCTAAGCTGACCCTTACCCATAAGTCCCGCTGGACACGGGAAAAAGGGGGGAGGAAAAACAGGCCCGACCATGAGGGGTTCCGTAAATATTCGACGATAGGCCACACTTCTGCTCCCTCATCCCCCTCTTTGGAAAAGAGGGGTTAGGGGAGATTTTTTGACACTGCCCCGGAGCAATCACTCCAAATCCCCCCTGCCCCCCTTTGCGAAAGGGGGGATCAAACAAAAATATCCTTCTTCGGTCTCATTTCTCGCGTGTCCAGCAATATTTGTGTCCAGCGATCAGTTTGCTAAAGAGGGGAGTAAAAACTGCTCTACGCATAAATATGTCGCAGACCCCATACTAACCTTCCCTTGACAACGGCGGGACAAAACCTATAAAAACCCGAAAGGCACAGATCTATTTATTCATCCTGACTCCCGAGCTGCCTGGTCAAAACTTCAGGGGTCGGCGGGCGAAGGCTCCGTCGTGGCCCTGTGGAACCGATCCCCATTTTCAGGTGAAAAATATGGACGGTGAATCAGAAACCATCTCCGTTGATTTGCGCGATCACACAGACGAGGACCCGCAGGCGGGGGAATTGTCGTTTCAGGCGATTCTGCGCTCCACCGCCGACGGCATCCTCGTAATCAACCGCGACAATAAGGTGCTTTTCGCCAATGAACGTTTCGCGCAAATGTGGCTGATCCCCCCGGCGGTAATGGCAAGCAGGGATGACGCCCTTTTGCTTGAACATGTTCTTGATCAACTGATCGACCCGCGAGGTTTCCTCCGCAAGGTCCGGCGCCTGTACAAATCTGACAAAACAGATTTCGATAACCTCTATTTCAAGGATGGAAGGGTGTTTGACCGCCAGTCGTCTCCCCTGAAACAAAGAGGGGATATCCGGGGCCGGGTCTGGACATTTCGGGACATCACTCAGAACAAGCGTTTGGAGGAGGCCTTGCGCCTGGCGGAAGAGAACTTCCGCCGTTCCCTGGATGAATGCCCCCTGGGGGTGCGTATCGTGACAATCAATGGCGAGACGCTTTATGCCAATCGCGCGATCCTGGATGCTTATGGCTACCAGACCTATGATGAACTGAGAGAAAACCCCGCGATCAAGCGTTACACGCCGGAAAGTTACGCCGAGTTCCTCATCAGAAGGGAGTTAAGACGTCGGGGCGAGTACACCCCGACCCAATATGAAGTAGGCATCGTCAGGAAAGACGGCGCGATCCGCCGGCTCCAGGTCTTCCGCAAGGAAACCTTGTGGAATGGCGCGTGGCAGTTCCAGGCGATGTACCTTGACATCACCGACCGCCGGCGGATGGAAGCCCAGTTGCGGCAGCAGCGCGACCACCTCGACGAAACAAATCGCCGTCTGACGGCGGAAATCGAAGAGCGAAAGAGGAGTGACGCGGCCCGTCAGGAGACAGAGGTCCTTTACCGGACGATCTTTGACGCCACCGGGGCCGCGATGATCGTCCTGAACAAGGACCTGACGATTCGGCACGCCAATGAAGAATTCGTCAAACTTTCCGGCCTTTCCCCGGCAGGGATCACGGGGCGCAGCGACTGGCTCCGCCTCATCGTCCGGGAGGATCGGCAAATGCTCCGGGAAGATCACCGGCGGCGTCTCGCCGATCCCCTCCTTCCCCTGCGCCGCTACCTCGTGCGGTTCGTAAACGACCAGGGAGGACGGAGGGATTTGCTCATCAGCCTGGCCATGATCCCCCAGACCAGGATCAGCGTGGCTTCCCTCCTGGACATCACGTCCCTGAAACAGATGGAGGAGGCCCTTAAAAAGCGGGAAGAGGAATTGGCCGTCGAGTCCCGGGAGCTTGCGGAGGCGAACACGGCCATGCAGGTCCTCCTGCGCCGCCGGGAAGAGGACGTCAGGGAAATGGAACAGAAGATCGCCGCAAATGTGCGGCAATTGGTTCTCCCGTATCTGGAGGAACTCCGGGGACTTCATTTGAGTCCGATCCAGGAAAACTACCTGGGCGTCGCCGCCGCCAATCTAAATAAGATCACGGACCCCTTTCTGCGGAATCTTGCCGCCCGTTTCGCCGATTTCACCCCTCGGGAGATCCAGATCGCCAACCTGATCAAGGAAGGCAAGTCCAGTAAAGAGATCGCGGCTATTCTCGGGACCTCCCCCCGCTCCGTGGAATTTCACCGGGACAACGTCCGTAAAAAATTGGGTCTGGCCCACAAAAGGTCCAACCTGCGCTCCTTTCTCCTCACCATGTCGGAAGGGTAGAAAACAGGGCCGGCATCTTACCCGAAAATAAGGCACACATCTTGCTCGATATATGGTCGGCATCTTACTCGAAAATAGGGCAGGCATCTTGCCTGCCGGGGTCCAGCAGGATGCTGACATTTTTCCCCCGGCTTACGCCTCGTTGGGGGGGGGGGGGGGGGGG
>JAXMLI010000045.1:0-6629 GCA_034368785.1 Smithellaceae bacterium
CGACTTTTCGGACATCCGGAATTAGACGACAACTTATTAAAGAAACGATAGACTTAACAATATTATTGATGTAGCTTCCATACCGAAATGAAGGCGATACATGGGATGGAATTAATCTGGGAAGTGTTCCACATTTTCCAATGTTGCTGGTAAGAAATTATGGGAAAGCAAGAAATAATCAAAATCCTAAGAAACAGCAAGCCCGAGATGGAATCAAACTACGGAGTTAAGCGAATCGGCTTGTTTGGCTCCTATGTTAGGGAGAAGCAGATGAAGAAGAGTGATATCGATATACTTGTTACTTTCAGCCGTGATATCGACCTCTTCGAATTTTTGGACCTGCGCGAATATCTCGAAGATCAGCTCCATGTCAAGGTTGATCTGGTCATGGAATCCGCGCTAAAGCCAGCAATTGGCAAACGTATTCTGTCCGAGGTCGAATATGTCTAAGGGGCGAGAGCTCTCCGATTACCTTGATGATATGATAACTTCTATTGCCGACATCGCTGAGTTCACCCAAGGAATGTCATACGAAATGTTTGCCGTGGACAAGAAGACGGTCAACGCGGTGATTAGGTGTCTCGAAGTCATTGGCGAAGCAGCGAAGCACATTCCATCGTCCTTTAGAAAAAAACATCCCGATATTCCCTGGAGTAAAATGGCTGGCATGCGGGACGTACTCATACACGATTACATGGGGGTTGACCTGATGACCGTCTGGAAAGTTTCACAGGAACGCTTGTTGGAACTAAAACCCCTTCTTGAAGGACTGAAACATCCCTCTGTGCCAATGTATTGACAGGTTCCGGAGAAGGATAAAGAGAATTATATGAAGCAGGAGAGAGAAACCGTCAAAGGCGAATTACGGAATGAAGAAGCCGTTAACAAAGCTTGGCTTCGCTAATCGAGATTTGACCAATTTCATCTTTCTGATGGCTTGTCAAACCGGGGGCAATTGCTGACCGGGGGCAATTGCTGAATCTGGCCCACACAGATCGTGAAGGCCAGATTCGTATCATTGGCGCACGCAAGGCGACGAAGAAAGAGGAACTATATTATGCAGAAGCCGAGTGACCCCGAAAATTACGAACTGCGTGACGAGTACGAGCTATCCAAGCTGATCATTGTCGCAAAGGGCAGATATGCGCCTGATCGGCTGGTGGGAAAGAATGTAGTTCTGCTCGCACCAGATGTTGTCCAAGCCTTTCCGACTGACGAGGCGGTAAATGAAGCTTTGCGACTTGTCATGCGGATAACGGAGGTCCCAAGCAAATACTCAGCGGAACCTGCGCCGACTTGAACCTTGCCCTGGATTTGGGGCGATTGGGTGATGCCGGCTGGTGGTGGGTGGCAGTCGCTCGGGGGTCGCTTGCGCCGCCCGACACCCGCTGGAGCCGACGGGGAAAGCCCGACCAAATCCTGGGCGCAGGGCAGATCTCACCGGGCTTGCCCGGCGGCTCAGCTCATCCGTTACAGTCTTTCAATCCGAAATCAATGGTTCTAAAGAAATCTCAACTTCTCGCTTGTAGGTGGAGGCAGCGATTCTCTGGTTATTGCGATTTTACACAATCGGCAATCGTTTTTTTTGAGTGCTTCTTCCTGAAGTCAACAAAACGTTGCCTTTGAAAATAATGCTTGACTTCAAACAGAAATAAATGCTGCGATTTTGTCGGGGATCATGATACAAGGGCAAACCCGATGGGGGTATTTATTTTCACCGGAGGCAAGATTTTTGTTCGGAGATTGAACATGGTAATGATCTGTCCGAAATGCGGAGCTGAGCAGGGAGAAGAAAGGCTTGAGTGCATGCGCTGCGGCGTTATTTTTGCCAAGCTGACGCCGGAGGACTTCGCTCAATCACACGGCCGATCAAGCACTTCAAAATCATCCGTCAAAAAGGATAAAGCGGCCCACGTCAATAACAGCAATATGTGTAATTAGTATTATTGGGGTATTAATTACCGTTTCTGTGTTCTTCTTCTCGTCATTGGTCCGGCAGATATCAGCCCAGCTGTTCGGAGCCTGGTATCTATCCTATGTGACTTTCTGGGCCATTGCGGGTTTGGTGTGTACAGTTGGACTATGGCGGATGAAGAGATGGGCGGCTTATGCGTACACGGGTTTATTCGCTCTTTCCCTGGCTGTTCAGCTTGCTACGGGACAGATGGACATCTGGTCTTTTCTGATCACAGCGATTAGCATATTCTTCGTGTTGAAGCATGTAGCAAAAATGTCTTGATAGAGACGCCTCATAAATCATTCCCGCGGATCGGCTTCGCCGACCGATGAATTCAAATGTTGGCCAAACAAAGGAAGAAGGCGCAGGATGGTCGAGAAGTATTTCCCAAACGGGGGTTCCTATTGACTGACAATATCCTTCCTCATATACACCCACCATGAAAAAGCCAGGCCTTATCAATAAGAGGATATCGGCGGCCAGACCGCGATATGCTCTTTCCATCACGATCGCCGCTGCAGCGGTAGCGATCATGATTGCGGCCTACTTTACCGCGCAGTTCCGCTCCTATCTGCCCATGCCCCCTGGTTGGGAGACCGTCTTAGCTTGGCTCACACCGCTGTATATAGTGACGCAGCTCCTGCGTGCGATCGGGGGCACCATCTTTGGAATGTTTGGCGTGCAGTTCTGGGCTGTCGCGGGCGCACCGCTCACGGAAATCAGCCTCCTTGTGGCGTTACTACTCTATTTCTGGCGGCAGAAAAGCCGTGCGGTCGTGTTCGTGATGCTGTTTTGTCTCGGGTTCTCGATCATCAATTTTGCCTACTACACCGCCGACACGAAGTTGGGGGCGATCACCGTCATCGGCGGGATGTCGGAGTGTGCGGGCGGCGAGCACGGCTGGGGCTACATGATCGGTGCGCTGGGGCTTGCAGACTATAGCTTCGGCATCGGCAAGCTCTTATTTTTCACGGGCTCCTGGCTCATGTCTTTTGCTCCCCTGGCTGGCTTGGGCGCACTTGCGGAGTATCTATTCTACGTCGGTTTTTTTACCAGACAGACGAGACGCGAGCAATTTGATGGAATGATAAGTATTGCACGAAATCAGAAGATACATAAGCAATTTGATGAGGCCATTATAACTTTGGAAAAAATCCTGGGCAAGGACCCGGATTACCCGGAAGTGCTTTTCATCAAGGCACAGATATACTGGGAGGCATGGGGAGACTCGCATACTGCGATGAAATGCCTGAAGCGGGTCATCGAACTGGTCCCTGACAGCAACGATCCCCTCCCTCGCTGGGCATCCTCGCTTTTGGAGGAATTGTCTGACAAGGATAAAGCGAGGACGGTTGAGAAGCTGGGAGCAACGGTAACTGAGATTGCGGATACTTTCAATGAGATTCAGGAGCGTCCTGTAAAGATTCAGTTACACCTGGGAGCCAACTGCAAAACTCACGGTAAAGACGGCCACGACTTCGCTAGGCCCTCCGAAAGGCGCTGAAAATGGCATTTTTAGGAGACGGGAGGGACCAGGCTGTGGTCGCGTCCGCCGGGGATTTGCAAGAGCCTCATGGGCAGGTAATTTTTTTCTGAACTCGGCCACTCAAGACTGAATCTTTACGTTTTGTGAGAAATTTGACTTGACATAGAAGAAAAATAAAAACTTTACTCCCCCAACAAAAAAGGAAATCCTTATCAAAAAAATCAAACAGAACATCATGAGCCGGGCCGTCAGTCTTGATCAATCAGGTTTTCCAATCATGATGAACGCCCCCCAGTAAAATGGATGAGGTTTTTGCTTCATCATTTTCAGTTTTGCCTCCCGCAGAGCCTTGCTTTTGGAAGCCCCCCTCGACATCAGCAGATAAAACTCCGTCATCAGTTCGGTAGTCTCTGCACTTGGCACGCTCCAGAGACTCATAACAAGGGTTTTTGCTCCCGAGAGCAGGAAGGCACGCTTCAAACCGAATACTCCCTCACCGGTTTTCACATCACCTACGGCTGTTTCGCATGCCGACAGTGTCACCAGGTCGGTGCCACGAAGACGCAACCCGAGAATCTTTTCCGCACTCACCACCCCCTCGTCAGAACCTTCTGCGAGAGATTTATTAGCTCCCGCCAGTACGATACCTGAACGCAGCATCGGGTTTTCAACCTGGGCAAACGGCTCCTCCTGTTGAGACCCTTTCAGTTTAAGCTTGAGTCCTCTGGTTGTTCCTGCGGAGCTGACGCTGTCCTTGAGAAAATACCCGTGGGTGGCCAGATGCAGTATTCTGGGATTGCGGCTGGAAAACAGGGCTTTCTCTGTCGCATCCCTGCCCTGATAGTTATGCACCCGGATTCCGGAACCGCTGAGGATTGCGGCAATTGAATCGGCCTCCTGTTTCGTGTCAGGCAGCCTGTCAAAATGAACCCCGCTGAAATCACTTGCAAGAGTCCCCCTCAAACTCCGGCTCGTGTCAGGCAGTATTGATGCTGTCTTCCCGTCTTTCGACACGGCCATATCAAAATCAGGATCGGCAATGATTATTGCCGGCCCTGCCACGGTATCCCCTATGGCTGCGTTGCGCAGCAGCTCCCTGCCTGACGCCGTGTAGTTGATCTGGAACTCTTCTACAATGTAACCGGTATTCAGGCCCTTCAGTATCTCGAATGGTATTAAATTCAAAGCCCCGTCAGGGCTGACAAACAGGTTTTCCCTGCCACTGAACAAGGGAATGAGCGGCTTGAAAACAGCCTGGTAGATGTCAGCGGCATACTGATCCAGGAGCTTCCGGTCATGATCCGGCCGCGCCTCTGCCATTTTCTTCATTTCGCTCAGATAATCGCGCAACATGGAATTAAGTGTGTCCCTGTCGGCGATATCCACGAAACGGACAAGATTTTCCCGGCCAGGAATCAGAACAAACGCAACGTAGCGGGGCTTAACCGGCTCCTGCAGCGAGAAGTCCGCCATGGCGATTTCCGCAAAATCAATATATACAGAATTTTTCGGCAGGAAACCGGATAATTTTTCAAGACTTATACTGGCGGAAAGCCTGTTTGCGGTAAACTCCCTGCTGAGCCAGCTCAGTTCGGCCTCCAGATCTTCCTTGCGTTTGGAGAGATCCCTCAAGGTTCTTCCCTGCGCTTTAAGCCTTCTCTCTTCATCCGGAGAAAGCTGGGCTTTTGCCAGTTCGCGCTGGACCTGGGCAAGTTCGTCGAAACGATTCTGGAGCGTTGGATCATCGGAGCTGTACAGGGCATCCACATAACGCCCCTGCGCCTCCATTACAGAGCCCTTCCATCTAAGCCAGATATTCATGGCTGTGACTACCGCCTGATTGTTGAAAGGGCCATGCTGGACAAGATGGGAAAGGTATAACTGGACCTGCAAAAGCATGCTGTTTATATAATTCAGTTTTTGCTGTTCAGATAATATGAGAAAGGCGTCCTCCCGTTTATGCTCATTGCTGTTTATGGCGCTCGCAAACAGCTTGTTCGCATCATTATGCCGGCCCTGGGCCGCAAGAACATTCCCAAGATTCGACATGTTGGTGGCTACGCTTTGATGATTTTCGCCCAGAACAGCCTTCGCCGTCTCCAGAACTTCGCGCAGGATCTTCTCCGCTGTTTTCATCTCGCCCAGATTGATGTGAATGACAGCGATATTGTTCATGCTGCGCAGGGTTTTGGGGTTTTCCTTGCCGACAGTTTTCTGAAGCATGTCAAGCGCAAGCCGGGCAAAAGGCAGCGCTTCTCTGTAGAGCCCCATATTCTGGTATAGCTGGGCCAGGCTGACATAGTATTCGGCGACCACCGGATGCGGATTGTTGCCATATACCTTCAGGGCGTTGTTTATCGCTTCTGTGAGCATCTTTTCCGCTTTATCACCCTGCCTGGTTGCCGAATACAGTTCGCCGAGATCGCTTTTGACGCGGGCAACCTCGGGATGATCCTCTCCAAGAATGCTTCTGAATATTTCTAGCGCCTTCAAAGTATGGGATTCCGCCTCATCATAGCGCTTCATGTTGAAATACAGATTTGCAAGGTTCATCATTTGTCTGCCCCATACAAGCTTTTGCCTGTCACGGGAAATGTTCATCTTTTCGTCCAGCCAGTCGCGACCGGTAGCCTTCTCCGCAAGTTTGAGTATTTTCTTAAGCAAAGGCTCTGCATCTGAATACCTTGAAGTGTTCATGTACAGAACTGCAAGATTGTTGAGAATTCCAGTTTCATCTTCAGGGGTTGTGTCCGGCAGTGTTTTGAGGATTGCAAGCGCCGACAGATACTGCTTCTCCGCATCTCCGTAGCGCCCCATCTCCTTCAGGAGTCCCGCCAGGTTGTTAAGCGCCGACACGGTATAGCGATGGTTCTCCCCCAGCTCTTTTCTCACAAGTTCAAAAGCAAGGCCAAGCTGCTCTTCCGCATTCCGGAACTGCCCTCTGGCGCGGTAAACTGATGCAATACGGTCTATTGCAGGGGCGGTTCCCGCAGATTTTTCCCCATACAATTTTTTAGCCATATCAAGAGACTTCCGCGCTTGAATCATTGCTTCATCAAGCCTTCCGTCTCGCAGAAGGGTATTGGTTCTCTCATATCTGGCATTCAGCAGATCAATCTGCGCTGAAATCTCGGAAGCAAATAGCTGGGAAGAGCTCATCAAAATAATAAATAGGCATATAATCCC
>JAXMLI010000046.1:0-3304 GCA_034368785.1 Smithellaceae bacterium
GACGGCTTCGTAAAAAGGCCGCAGGCAAGGCGCGCAAATCCCGAGGAATGAGGTGTCGGGGGAGGGGGCTTGTTCCGGAAGCCCGAAGGGATCGGAACGTGTCCCCGGAAAACGCCGCAGTGGCGAGGGATGTAGCGCAACGCAGCATCCGGACTTTTTACCGCGTCGTCACAATTGACGACACAATATTATTCCTGTATGATCTATGGTTTGCGCATAAAGATCACAGAAGGCATAAATGGAATTATCATCATTAATTAGAGGCATGGAACGGCTTGACGTCAGGGGGGATCTTGACGGAGAGGTTTCCTCTCTTTGCTATGATTCAACGAAATGCGGGGAAAATAGTATTTTTGTGGCCATTCGGGGGATTAAGACCGATGGCCACCTCTATATCCAGGATGCCATTTCCAGAGGGGCGAGGGTGGTCATTCATGAAACGCCCTTCGAACCCCCTCCCGGTGTCGTGGCTATCCGGGTAAAGGACAGCCGCCTGTCTCTGGGGGAAATATCCGGGAATTACTTCCGCAGCCCTTCCGCCGGGATCAAACTCATCGGCGTTACAGGAACCAATGGCAAGACCACGGTGACCTATCTGCTGGAATCGATCCTTCAGGCCGCCGGGTTAAAGGTCGGCGTCCTGGGCACGGTGAATTATCGCTATGATGGCCGGAGTTTTCCCGCGCCTAACACAACCCCGGAGTCCTACGAGTTTCAACGGATTCTCCGCGAGATGGCGGATGCGGGTGTTTCCCATGTTATTGCCGAAGTGTCCTCCCATGCCCTGGCGTTGAAGCGGGTAGATGGGTGCGATTTCGACCTTGCGGTATTCACCAACCTTTCTCAGGATCATCTCGACTATCACCAGACCATGGAGGATTACTTCCAGGCGAAGAAACGGCTTTTCAGTGAGGTTCTGCCCGGGGGGTCAAAAGGGGCAAGTGCCCGGGGGGTGATCAACGGAGACGACCCTTGGGGGCGGAGACTCCTGACGGAAACAGCCCTGCCCATAGTCACTTACGGGATAACCGACCAATCGCAGGTTTTTGCCGGGAGGTATGACCTGTCGCTCACGGGAATCAGCGCCTCCCTCCGGGGAACCTTTGCGCCCCTGGAGATAAAATCGACACTTACGGGGAAATATAACCTGGAAAATATCCTGGCCGCTTGCGCCGCCGCCCTTTCACTGGGTATTGAACCCCGTTATATTACCGAGGGCATTGGCGCTCTGGCCAATGTGCCTGGTCGCCTGGAAAGGGTAAGCCGGGCCGATGAGCCGGTGGTTTTTGTTGATTACGCCCATACGGAAGACGCCCTTTTAAATGTCCTTTCTAATCTGCGGCAGTTCAAAAAGGGGAGGATTATCACCGTCTTTGGCTGCGGCGGCGACCGGGATCGCCAGAAGAGACCAAAAATGGGCGCGGCGGCAAGCAGCCTGAGCGATCTTGCCGTGGTAACTTCCGATAACCCGAGATCGGAGGATCCTTCAAAGATCATCAGCGATATAGAGTCCGGGATCGACCGGAGCAGGGTGAAAAAAATCGATCACCACACGGCGATTCTGGGGTTGCCCATGCCTGCCTATCGGATAGTTGAAGATCGCCGACAGGCCATCGAGTGGGCCATCAAAGAGGCGGATGCCGCCGATATCGTTCTCATCGCCGGGAAGGGTCATGAGGATTACCAGCAAATCGGACAGGCAAGGTTCGATTTCGACGACCGCCAGGTGGCCCGGGAGGGCCTGAACATCCGTGCGCGGATGTCAAGGTGCGACCTGGCCGCCTGTCCGGTAGCAGAAACCGCAGGAGAGCAGTTGCCCAGTCTATCCGTCCGGGAAATATTGGCGGCCACGGGCGGGCGGCTGATCCGTGGTGAAGCGAATCGGGTCTTTTGCGGCATCTCGACGGATTCCCGGACGGTCGCGGCGGGAAATCTATTCGTTCCCCTGGTGGGGGAACGCTTTGATGGACACGCATTTATAGATCAGGCCGTGGCGTCGGGCGCGGAAGGCTTTCTCTGCCAGGAGGGAGCGAGGGAGATTCCGGGGGGCAGGGCGGCGGCGGTTATGATGGAAGTTCCCGATACCCAAAGAGCCCTGGGCGACCTGGCCAATTTCTGGCGCAGACGTCTGCCTGCCCGGGTCATCGCCATCACCGGGAGTGCCGGCAAGACCACCACGAAGGAGATGGTTGCCGGCATCCTGGAGCTGGCCGGGCCGACCTTGAAGACCAGCGGAAACTTCAATAATCTTGTTGGACTGCCGCTGACGATATTTCGTCTCCGACCCAGCCATGACCTGGCCGTGCTGGAGCTGGGGATGAATCAGCGAGGCGAGATCCGTCGTCTCACCGGGATTGCCGAGCCGGATATTGGTTTGATTACAAACGTGGGACCGGCTCATCTGGAAAACCTCAAAAGCCTGGAGATGATCAGAGAAGAAAAGGGGGACCTTTTCCGGTACATGTCGCCGGATGGAATAGCGATTATTAACCGGGATGACGAGGCCATCAGGATAATTGAAAGGTCCTGGTCCGGCCGCCGGGTCACCTTCAGCCTGGGTGGGGACGCCGATGTCACTGCCTCTGACGTCGCCCCGGCAGGAAATCAGGGCGCTGATTTCCTGCTCCGGATAGGCAAAGATACCCGAAGGATGAGACTGTCCGTCGCCGGTACGCACAACGTCCGCAATGCCTTGGCCGCCGCGGCCTGCGCCCGGGCCTGCGGCCTCGAACTTGAGATGATCTGCCGTGGCTTGAACGGCTTTGTCGCCGGGGCGGGGCGTTTCTGCATCAATCGGCTGGCCAGCGGTTCTTTTCTCATTGACGACAGTTATAATGCCAATCCGTCCTCCATGCGAGAGGCGATAGAAACAATCTCCAGTCTGAAGGGGGCTCATCAGGCAATAGCCGTGCTGGGAGATATGCTGGAACTGGGCGATGAGGCGGAGGGTTATCATGAAGCAATAGGCCTTCTCGCCGGGCAATGCCGCCTGGACGGCCTCCTGCTGAAGGGTGAATTCAGCCGTGCCGTTGCCGCCGGCGCCTTGCGGGGGGGGCTGTCGCGGGACAGGATATTCTACTTTGACGATCCGGTCGAGGCGGTCGGCCAGTTGAAATGCCTGCTCCATGCAGGGGATTGGGTGCTGGTCAAGGGCTCCCGGCGGATGAGGCTGGAGTCGGTGGTCGAAGGGATAAAAAAGGCCGATGGCGGAAGGGAAAAATCCCTAAGCCCTAAGCTCTTAGGAGAGACTAACTCGTAAAAAGTCGAAAAATTGACCACGACGGCTTTGTAAAAAGTTCGCAGG
>JAXMLI010000047.1:0-10392 GCA_034368785.1 Smithellaceae bacterium
TCCACGATTCACGCCTTACGCCTTACGCCCCAATAAAAATGGCCCGGGCATAATCGCCCGGGCCATTTGGTTTGCCTGTGCCAAGCCCTTAGGTAGCCTTGGTGTCGATATCCCCGACCAGACTGGGATAGCGCACGTGATCCACCAGTTCCTGCACTTCCTTGGGTGGTGGCGCACTCAGGAGGGTGCCCGCGATGATCCCGATGAAGCCGACGGGGATCCCGAAAATGCCGGCGGAGATCGGCGCGATACCGAACCACTGGTTGGCCGCGACCCCTCCAAAGAACGGATAGGTTATGACCATGTAATAGATGCACACGAAAAGCCCCGCCAGCATGCCCAGGACAGCGCCCGTCTTATTGGCGCGCCGCCAGAATATCCCGCATACCAGGGCCGGGAAAAAAGCCGACGCGGCCAGCGAGAACGCCGCACCCACCAGGAACAGGATATCGCCCGGCTTGTGCGAAGTCACATAGGCGGCGATCGCCGCCACGACCAGAAGCAGGCCCTTGGCGACCTTGACCCGCGTACCGGGGGCGGCCTTGGGATCGATCATCTTGTAGTACACATCGTGGGACAGGGCGTTGGAGATGGTGAGCAGTAGACCATCGGCAGTAGAAAGGGCCGCGGCCAGGCCGCCCGCCGCCACAAGACCGGAGATGACATAGGGCAAGCCCGCGATTTCCGGGGTCGCCAGCACAATCAAGTCGCCGCCGATGACGATTTCCGCCAGTTGCACGATGCCGTCCTTGTTAAGGTCGCTGATGCTCATCAGGGTCTTGTCCACCGCCGCCCAGGAGCTAACCCAGGCGGGCAGATCGGCGAACTTCGAGCCTACGAGGAGCGTATAGATGTCAAACTTTACCAGTACCGCCAGGGCGGGCGCGGTAAAGTACAGCAGGGTGATGAAGAACAGCGACCAGAACACCGACTTCCGCGCTTCCCTGACGCTAGGCGTGGTGTAGTAGCGCATGAGGATGTGAGGAAGCGCCGCGGTGCCAACCATGAGACAGAATACCAGCGCGAGGAAGTTCAAACGGGCCGTATTTCTGGCCGCTTCATCCTTGCCCGGAAATGCCTCGGCATGTTTCCGGATAGGCGCCGCCCTCGCCTTGGCGCCCGCGGAGTCTTTTTTCCAGGCGGCAGTGGCGGCAGCAGCATCGGCCGGGAAATCCGTGACGGCCTTCTCCGCCGCCGCGATAGCCTTGGCATCCTGCACAGGCGCGGCCTTCAATTCAGTTACTTTCTGCTGCAGCTTAGCCTTTTCGCCGGTGAGGAACGCTGCCCCTTCCGTTTCCAATGCCTTCAGCTTGTCATCGGCGACTTTCGCCCGGTCGCGGAAAATCTGACGGACCGAGTCCTCCATGGCGCCGGCTGGCGTGGTCTTGTCATTCAACACCTTTTCCCGCGCCGTGACCTGTTCCAGGACGGTCCCGTAAATCAGTTGGGGAATGGGAACATTGGTATGCTTCACCGACAGCCATACCACCGGAATCATATAGGCAATAATCAGGATGATGTACTGGGCCACCTGGGTCCAGGTCACCGCGCGCATGCCGCCCAGAAACGAACACACCAGAATGCCGGAGAGACCCACGTACACCCCGACGGCGAACTCCAGACCGGTGAAGCGGCTCGTGATGAGCCCCACGCCATAGATTTGCGCAACTACATAAACGAAGGAACAGGTAATCGCCGCAATTACGCCGATCAGGCGGGGAAGGTTTCCGCCGTAACGGGCGCCCAAAAAGTCGGGGATGGTGAACTGGCCGAACTTTCGCAGATAGGGCGCGAGAAAGAGCGCCACCAGACAGTAGCCGCCGGTCCAGCCCATGATGAAGGCCAGGCCGTCATGACCGGTAAGATAGAGGGTGCCGGCCATGCCGATGAATGAGGCCGCGCTCATCCAGTCGGAGCCGGTCGCCATGCCGTTGAAAAACGCCGGCACCCGTCTTCCCGCCACGTAATATTCCGCTACCTCCACGGTGCGGCTGATGATGCCGATGCCCGCATAGAGTCCGATGGTGGCAAATAAGAAGACATAGCCGATCCACACCTTGGGCATGCCGAGTTGCTCCAGAATGGCCAGAACCACGACAAAGCCGAGAAAACCTCCGGTGTAAAAGCCGTAATACCGCTTGAGCTGATCCTTGAATTGCGATTGAGTTCCCATCAGTCTTCCTCCCCTTCATGGACGTCGTATTCCAAGTCCAGCTTGTTCATGTAATATTGGTAATACCAGATGATCAGGACGTAGATATAAAGGGAACCCTGTGCGCCCATGTAAAAGGCCAGCGGGAAGCCGGCGATGGTGACTTCGTTAAGCCCGCGGGCGAAAAAGCCCATGACGAAGGTGACAATGAACCAGATGGCCAGCAGAATAAGGGTTACTTTGATATTTCTTCGCCAGTACTCATGATGCTTCTCTGTCAGTTGCATGTTAGCCTCCTTTGTGTTTGGTTTTGATGACGGAAAGGAAAACCTCACATCGCAGCCGGGGCGGGTTTTCCACCTTGTGAGACCTTGGATTTCTACCATCGGGCGTAGTAATCCAATTTTAAATACCCTGGTTAAAAGTTGCCGACTGCTTAAAAAACACCGCTTCTCCATTGTGTCATTTCGGCCGCGGGGAGAAATCCGATCTTCATCTCGGATTTCTCGCGGACCCAACCTCGGTGTTTAAAATGAGCGAAGCGAATGCGCCCGTAATAACGGGCATTTAGGACTTAGAATAAGATTGTTAACATCGAATAATGACCCGGTAGAATCACAAACCGATTCCCGAGTAACATCCCTTACGCAAATAATATGCCTGAAAGCCGGCCTAAAGGAACATGGAGTTATTCCGGTGTATTATTAAGATGTTAGAATAATAACCTTCCCTCATTATGTTGTCGATGCGGACCGGGACGTAACAGAATGTAACAATAAGTAACGAATGTCAAAAGTGATCGCGAGTTAAATAGTCGCCATTTCTTGAATTGAGGAGGGACGTGATCTGTCGTGACAGGATTCAGGATTAGGGGCTTTGCGCGGCATAGTAAAAGTGATTTGATGTGAAAAGTCTTTTTTTTTATTTTACGCAAAGCGAGAAATCGACTCTTGGGTCGTCCCGAGCGTAGCGATTGATCCCTCGCAACGCCTTAAAAACTCTCGATTTCCCCTTCCGGTCGAAATGACACAATGGGAGAGGCCGGGGTTTTATCGCGCCATCAGAAGCAATGTTACGATTGGTAATAGTTTAAGGAAGCTACGGGAAGTAAAGTAACATCAATTTTTTTTAATCCCCCATCTTTTCCTTTTCTCCCAGAGGGCCTTGCGGGTAATACCCAACATGTCCGCTATCTTTTGCTCGTTATAGCCCGACTGATGCCTCAGGATGAATTTCTTTGTATAATCTTCGATGGAAAGTGCTGCCTCAAGCGATTCCGAGGAAAACGAACTGGCGGCGCTAATGCCCTCCGGGAGGTGATCAGCAAGGATGATAGGGGAATCCGTAATAAGAACGGCCCGCTCTATTACATTCTTCAGCTCCCTGACATTTCCGGGCCAGTGATAATGCGTGAGAAGTTGCAACGCTTTATTATCTATGAATTTCACGGGCTTTCCCATCTCGTTTGAATATTTATCCAGATAATGTTTCGCGATCACGTCAATGTCGTCTTTTCTTTCCCTGAGAGACGGGATCCTGATGGTGACCACATTGATCCTGTAGTAGAGATCTTCCCGGAAGATTCCCTCTTTAACCGCCCGGTCAATATCCCTGTTCGTGGCGGTTATTAACCTTACGTCCACCTTCCGGGTCTGAACCCCGCCCAATGGCCTGATCTCCTGATCATCGAGAAAACGGAGCAGTTTTGCCTGGAGGGGTTGACTCAGGTCTCCAATCTCATCGAGAAAAAATGTCCCTCCATCCGCCACTTCAAAGAGTCCTCTCTTGGCGCTTACCGCCCCGGTAAATGCCCCCTTGGCAAAGCCGAATAATTCGGCCTCGAGCAGGTTTTCAGGGATGGCGCTGCAATTTATCGGGATAAAAGGCTTGTCCGTTCTCTCACTGTTGGCATGGATTGCCCTGGCAAACAGCTCCTTGCCTGTGCCGGTCTCGCCGAGAAGCAACACAGAGCTTTTGGCGTTTGCTATCTTTTTAACTTCATTTATCAGAGATAAAATCGCCGGGCTGTTGCCCACGATTCTTTCAAAGTTATACCTTTCCTCCAGCTGCCTTTTAAGGAGAATGTTTTCCGTCTTCAGGGATCTCTCCCGCAGGGCATTCCTGACGATTCTTTTGATCTCTTCATGGATGATGGGCTTCATTACGTAATGGTAGGCGCCGGCCCTGAGGGATTCAATCGCCGTTTCCAGCGAGGCGTTGGCCGTCATAATGATTACCATTTGATCGGGATTGTACTCTTTATATTTTTTCAGCAGTTCAATGCCGGAGAGCCCCGGCAGGATTATATCCGTGATGATCAGATCATAAAGCTTCTCCTTGAGGCCCTTGAGGGCCGATTCGGCGTTGCCCGCCACATCCACCGCATAACCTTCTTTCAAAAATACTCTTTTCAGGGATTGACAGAGGGTGTCTTCGTCCTCCACGATGAGCAGTCTTTCCGGCATTGCTATCCTTTATGAACTCGTAGAATATACAGAAATATCAGCGAAAGTCACTAATGACGAACTCGTAAAAAGTCGAACAAACCTTAAATTTAGGACGGCTTTGTATAAAGGCCGCAGGCAAGGCGCACAAATCCTGAGGAATGAGGCGTCGGGGACATGTTCCGGAAGCCCGAAGGGATCGGAACGTGTCCACGGAAAACGCCGCAAGCCTGCCCCCGCGAAGGCGGGGGAGGGATGCAGCGCAACGCAGCATCCGGACTTTTTACCGCGTCGTCATTTATGCTTTAAGTTTATATTGAGGGTATCTTTCTCTCTCGATACATAAAACCGGGTCCGTTTTAACTGTTCTATTTTGATCACCAAAATCCCCTTTTCCTTCTGGTCCTCCTCGAGCAACACCTGCCCCACAAAGGGAGACTCGGATATGAATGTCTTGCTTACCTTGTTGGCAACTTGTCTTGTTCGCAAGACGATCCATTTTTTTCCGCCAAGCACCTGGGTCGAGACCTTGTAGCTGATAGTCTTGTCTATCTGCGGAACATGCAACCTGACCGTCGTTTTTTCCGGGGTCTCATCAAGCGTTATCTCCGTTATTTCAAAGGGCCTGTGCGTCGCGGCAGTCTTTAGTTCTTCCTTGGGCTTGGCCGCTACAGGCCTTTTGTCCGTTTTTGCGGGGGGTTTAACCTGAATTACCTGGCTCGCTTGATCCGCCGAAGATGCCAGAACCGCAAACGTCTCTGATTTATTGTAGAGGACCTCGACGACGGCCGTTCCCTGGACAAATTCCGCCGCGGAGACTATCCCCGGCGTCAACTCTCCCGTACCGGTTGAGGTCAATCGCACATCCGGTCCCACGAGGTTATAATGAACCATGATATTCCCGGTCGGGGCCAGGGCCGTCAGCTGTATCTTGAATTTCTGACCCGCTACCGCCGCTTCAGGCGTTTTAATTACGAATTTCGCCGGTGCAGGGGAAAGCACATTTATGGGATCAGATTGGGTTATATACTTTTTAGCGTCGTCCGTTACCTTGATCGGGGTGCTCTCCACCTTATCATGATAAACTATCACCTTTGCCTGACCATGCAAGAACTTGGATGCCGGGACGGTTGCCAGGACATTGCCCATCTTTCCCATGGACAGCACAATTTTACTAAACGATGAAAAAACGTTTGTAACCGGATTGCCGAGGTGATCAACCGCCAGCAATGAAATCTCGAACGGTTCTCCCGCAGTGACATCCTTTGGCGCAAATATCTTGAAGGAATTAAAAGGGGCATTGGCTATGACTATATTCTCGCTTACACCCGCGCTCCCGGTCGTAATATCCTTAACTTCCACGAGCATAGTACCTGTTTTGTTCGATAACAGTTTCACCTTGCTAATGCCGTTGTTGAAATCGAGAATCTGCGGCATGTCCACTTTTGGCTCGGCATCTCCGCCAAAGGCAAGGTTCATGTTTCTACCGGGGATCGAGTCCATGACGGTATTACCGAAACTGTCTTTGGCCGTAAGTTCAATCTCAAAACTGGTTCCCGCCTGGGCCTTTTCAGGTCCCCTGACTGTAAACAGCCTGATCTTTCCGGGTAATATGGTAACATTTGCCGTTTTGCTTCGTGCCGGGTTGCCGGCATCGGCGATAGTTAAAAGAACATTCTCCGCAACCTTATTGCGCAATGAGATGATCGCGGCACCATGCACAAAATCCGCGGGTTTGAGGATCGCAGGATCGACCGCGGCGGAACCGGTAACAGATACGGCAATATTCTTCTCTAATTCGTGAAAATTCCTTATGACATTGCCAAATGCGTCAATCGCCACCAGTTTAATTAACGAGGCTTCGCCTGCGGTAATTTTCTCGGGAAACGTAATAACGAAGTGGTCAAATTTTCCTGGTTTTACGGTAAGTTCCGCGGTGTATGCCGTTGATGTTATTAATAACATAAACGACAGACCCGCAACAAAGGGAAGCAGAAACAGTTGAGCCCTATTTATCATGATCAAAATCCCCCCGGAAAGGACAGTTTTTCGTTCTCGCCTCGCTGTGTTGTATTACTGCGTCCTCATATCACAAAATATTTTCATTTGTAATTTATTTTGTCGTTGCAAGCGCTGTTTTATTAGATATTTTGGACCGGGGGAAAAAGGGCGGAAAGCCGTCTCTCACCTGCCCTGCTACGGGCGGGATCGTCCTTCTCCGGCTCAATTAAGCAGGCATCTGAATGGGCGACGAAAACGCCCCGCCCGACCTGTAAATAAGGCAGACATCTTGCTTGCCCGGCAGAGTGCCTGACCTGTTTCAGTCTTCAGTCCCTCCATCTGAGCAGTCGTCCGTTTTTTCTGTTTTTGAACCGGCTAAAGGCATTAAGGGGGGCCATCTTCTTCGCGTTTGAGCCGTTAATGCCCCGAGTAGGGCATCACGGTCATCGGCAAAGAGGTTCAACTGCCCCCCCCTTTTTGGAGCCTTTTTCCTCCGCGCGATGGCGGGCATGCCTACCTCATCAAATTCCCTTGTCTCCATATTCTCGAGGATCTCCCTGGCCCGCTTGATGGCGTCCACAGGAAGACCCGCCAGGCGGGCCACATGAATCCCATAACTGCGATTGGTCCCGCCCGGCACGATCTTTCGGAGAAATATGATCTCGTTTTTCGATTCCCTGACGGCGATATTGTAATTCTTGACACCGTCCTTGGTAATGGCCAGCTCCGTCAACTGATGATAGTGAGTCGCAAAAAGCGTCCGTGATTTCAGATGATTCATATCGTGAATATATTCAGCCACGGCCCACGCGATGGCAATGCCATCGAAGGTGCCGGTCCCCCTTCCCACCTCGTCCAGAATAATCAGGCTTCTCGTTGTCGCGTTCTTGAGGATATTGGCCACCTCGATCATCTCCACCATGAAGGTACTCTGCCCCCGGGCCAGGCTATCGGCGGCGCCCAGGCGCGTAAATATCCGGTCCACCGCGCCGATACGGGCTGATTTCGCCGGGACAAATCCCCCCATCTGGGCCATCAGGACAATCAGGGCCACCTGCCTGATATAGGTGGACTTTCCGGCCATGTTGGGACCGGTGATCACGAGAAAACGGTTTTGATCCCCGTCCAGCTTCAGATCGTTGGGAACGAACCCTTCCGCCAGGGGCATCCTTTCCACGACGGGATGCCTGCCGTCCCTGATTTCAATAATGGAATCATTATCCACATCGGGGCGGCAATAGTTATACTTCCCGGCCACTTCCGCCAGAGATGCCAGGACATCCAGCCGGGAAACGCACCGGGCCGTGGTCTGAATCCTCTTAATCTCCCCGGCCAGCCTCTCCCTGAGTTTCGCGAAGAGTTCGTATTCTCTCTCCAGCATCCGGGTGCGGGCATGGAGAACCGTGTCCTCGTATTCCTTGAGTTCCTGATTTATATACCGCTCGGCATTCACCAGGGTCTGCTTTCTGATATAATCCGCCGGGATGATGCCGGCGCCTGCCTTGGTGATTTCGATATAGTAACCGAACACATTGTTGAAGCCCACTTTCAGCGAACCAATTCCCGTGCGTCGGCGTTCTTTTTCCTCCAGGGCGGCGATCCCGCTGCGGCCATCCCGCACCAGACTCAGCAGGGCATCAAGCTCGGAATCAAAGCCTTCTCTGATGATGCCGCCATCTTTGAGCGAAGGGGGAGGGGCGTCCACAATGGCCAACTCGATCAGATCAGACAGATCATCCATGATGTCTATGGCGTCACGGGCAGAGGCAATCTGCGGGCAAGCCAGTTCGCCCAGGAGAGACGTAACCTCGGGCAGGCGCTCAAGGGAATTCTTTAAGGCCACGAGGTCCCGCGGGGATGCAACCTGCATCGCAATCCTGCTTCCCAGCCGCTCCAGGTCGGATACCCCTTTCAGCGCCCTCCTCAGGGCAGCGCGGAGGAGATGATCATTCCGGAGTTCTTCCACCGCCGACAGTCGCTCATTTATCTCGAAGGGATCCCTGAGGGGATGGTTAAGCCACCAGCGAAGCATTCTTGTCCCCATCGCGGTGCTGGTCTCATCCAGGAAATGGAAAAGCGACCCCTCCCGGGCACCCCCAATAATCGAAGAAAACAGTTCCAGGTTTCGCTTGGCCGTCTCATCCAGAACCAGATAGGCCTCCCGTTCATACCATCTGATCCGGTTGAGGTGACCCAGGTTGGTTTTCTGGGTCTCTGTTACATATTTCAACACAGCGCCAGCGGCGGATAAAGTGGCCTGGTATGGGGCGAAATCCAGTGAGGCCAGTTCCTCTGGCGGGAAAAAGTCCTTCAGTCTTGTTTCAGCTTCGCGAGGCGAGAAATAATCCGCCGGCACATAAGTGGCAAGGACACCCTCGCCCGGGAAAAGCCAGTCCTTTCTCTCCATTTGCAGACGGGTATCTTCCCGGAGAATCGCTTCCCGAAAGTTCACCCCGGCCAGTTGAGCCGACAGTGTTTCCAGATCAGAGGCGGCGGAGAGGTAGAATTCACCCGTGGAAAGATCAAGGAAGGCCACTCCCCAGGGCAATTTTCCTTCGCCCGGGTGAATCGCCGCGAGAAAGACGTTGTCCGCCGTCATGATATTCTCGGCCGCCGCAAGGAGTCCAGGGGTGATGATGCGGACCACGTCCCTTTTTACCACCCCTTTTGCGGTTTTCGGATCCTCCATCTGTTCACAAATGGCTACCTTGTAACCCTTGCTGATGAGTCTTCCGAGATAAGTGGCAAGGGCATGGTAGGGAAATCCGGCCAGGGGAATGGCATCTTCTTTGTTCTTGTTCCTGGTAGTAAGGGTGATCGAAAGCTCCCGCGCGGCGATTACCGCATCATCGAAGAACATCTCATAAAAATCACCCATCCGGAAAAGGACGATACAGTCCCGATGCTGGTCTTTTATATCCAGGTATTGTTGCATCGCCGGGGTATGATCTACTCCCATCGATCACCATCCTTACGTTTAAGATCGATCACATCGACCCGCGCCTGCTTTTCCGCTTTTGGCGTCATCAGCAGGTTAAGGAACCAATTGACCGCCGTGATGATCAAGGCGCCAAGGAACGCTGAACCAAAACCTATAACCTCAAATCCGGGAATAATCACAGAAACCAAGGAAAGCATGATCGCGTTTATCACAAAGGTAAAGAGGCCTAAAGTCATGATGTTTATCGGCAGGGTAAGCAGCAATATCAGGGGACGCAGCAGGGCGTTGATTACCCCCAGGGCGGCGGCAGCGAAAAAGGCGGACCAGAAACCGGCCACCCTGATGCCATCCAGCATATACGAAGCCAGGATTATAGACCCGGTCAGGATCAGCCAACGGAGCATAATAATCATGGGACGCCCCTTTCACATCATTAAAAAATAAGCCTTCCCTGCGGAAGGGATTTTTTCTACTATCCTGTGGAAGCGTATTTTTCAAGCTGGATGTTCAGTAGGACATCATACTCCGATAAGAAGAATTGTTGAACATATCCTGATGTTTCCCTGTGATGGTGGCGTAAAAAGTCATGATCTTCTGCATGTCTTCTTCGATACGCCCCGTGGGATAGAAGGTGGGACCGATACCGGCCGCCTTGCGCCGGTAGTCGAGAAATCCCAGGACAATGGGAATATTGGCCCCGCTGGCAATGTGATAAAAACCTGTTTTCCAGTAGCTTACCTTTTTACGCGTCCCTTCGGGTGGAATAACCATGATCAACTTATCCCGCTCCCGGAAGGCCTGGACGGACTGTCCCACCAGATTGTGGGACCTGCTCCGATCAATCGGAATGCCTC
>JAXMLI010000048.1:0-7364 GCA_034368785.1 Smithellaceae bacterium
GGGACACGTTCCGATCCCTTCGGGCTTCCGGAACATGTCCCCGACGCCTCATTCCTCGTGATTTGCGCGCCTTGCCTGCGGCCTTTTTACGAAGCCGCCCCAAATTCAAGGCTTTTGCGACTTTTTACGAGGTCGTCAGGGAGTAGTTTTATGAAGGTTCCCATTCGCAGAAATTTATTTGTAATCGCCATCATTTTGGTCGTTGTCGGGGCAACTGTTTACGGCTTTATCCCCAAAGCGGTGGAGGTGGATCTCGCTCTTGTTTCGCGAGGACCGCTCCAGGTAACAATAGAAGAAGAGGGCCGCACCCACGTCAAAGAGAGATTTGTGATCTCCTCGCCAACCGCCGGTTATCTGCGGCGCCTTAACCTTAAAGCCGGCGATCCGGTAAAGAAGGGACAGCTTGTCCTCGCCCTGGAACCGCTGAGGTCGCAGGCCCTTGATCCCCGCAGCCGCGCGGAGGCCGAAGCGGCCGTTTCGGCGGCAGAGGCGGCGCTCGCCGCGGCCAGGGAAAGGGAGAGGGCGGCGCAGGCTGATGCCGACTACCTCGAGAAAAGATTGGAGAGGATCGGGAATTTATACGCCAAGGGACATGTCGCGAAGGATCAATTTGATCAGACTGAAGCGGAAGCAAAAAAGGCGCGGGCCGTGCAGCGTTCGGCTAAAGCGGCCGTGGAGGTCGCCCGTTTCGACCTCGAACGGGTCAAAAGAACCCTACAGCACGTGGCCCCGGAAGGAAGGGCAGAAAAAAGCGACACCCTGAATGTTTCTTCTCCGATAGACGGCAGCGTCTTAAGAATCTACCGGGAAAGCGAAGGAGCCGTCCAGCCGGGAGAACCGCTGCTGGAGATCGGCAACGCCAGAAAGCTGGAGGTCCGGGTCGAGGTGCTTTCTGCCGATGCCGTCAGGATTAAAAAGGGAACGGCCCTGTTGTTCAAACGCTGGGGAGGCAATGGCACACTCACGGGAGTTGTGCGGGTTGTTGAGCCTGCTGGATTTACCAAGGTCTCCAGCCTGGGCGTGGAGGAACAGCGGGTGCTGGTTATTGCCGATCTCACATCGCCGCCCCAGGCCTGGGCGGTTCTTGGCGATGGCTATCGCCTGGAGGCGCACTTTATCGTCTGGGAGGGCAAAGACCTGCTCCTGGTCCCCGCCAGCGCCCTTTTCCGTGCGGGAAAGGAATAAGCCGTGTATGTTTACGATCACGGAAAGGCCCGACAGCGCCGGGTTGAGGTTGGCCATAGAAACAGTCTAAAGGCAGAGATTATTGCCGGATTAAAAGAAAAAGACCAGGTCATTGCCCATCCGGAAGATGCCATCCGCGAGGGCACCGAGATCCGGCCCCGGGGGAAATAGGGATACTACTCCTCGTAATGTTCGGGATGAATATGGTGCAAATGGTAAATTTGCATAAGACCGGCAATCCATTTCTTCAATTCTATCCGGGCCTTTTGTTTCTCCGTTAATTCCTGTTCCTGATGGGCCACATGGGTATTCCGAAATTCCTTAATCTCTTCAACCATTTTGTGTAATGCGGCGTCTTTGAACCGGGCAAACTGATCCCGGATCGATTTAAACACCCCGCCAATCGGATAATCTTCTTTGCGGCCATAATCCAGACAAAAAGCCAGCAACCCCAGAGGCATGAGGCCGTTGCGATAAACCAGAGTCCTTTTGAGATTATTGGCGATGCCCCGAAGCCAGGCGACATCTTTTTTCGGAAGGTTGCCGAAGTAAGGTTCGAAGTAGCTGAGCTGTTCCGCCGGCGAGGCAGGCACGTCCGGCAAGAGCAGGTGCAGCAGCAGGCCGCGAGCCGCTTCATCCAGCGGTCCCAGGAGTGACGTGAAGGCCGGTGCGAAGGACATGCCTTTTTTCGTTTCCATGAACTGATAGAGCGTCACAGCATGTTCCACTGCCTTCCGGTACCGTGACGGCAGAGATTCGAGGTATTTTGGGGAAATGAAGGCATCCATGACCGCTGCTTCCACTTCCGGCGCCTCGCCGAAGGGCAGTGTCAGTTGCGGCTCATCGGGCTCTTTCAGCAAATCCGCCAGTGCCGGGGCGCAGGTCCGGATCAGATCCTCCATCTGGTTTGAACTCAATATGCCCATTACGCCCTGAGGTATGTACAGGTACTCCCATTTTACCTTTTTTGTGGATGCGGCCTGGCACCAGACCACGGCGGCCCTGGCCTTGGCGGGGACGTCCTTGTCCTCCCGTCCTTTTGTTTCCACCAGCAGATAGGCGCCGCCGGACAGGCGCAAGATGTAATCCGGCTGGTAGAAGGCCAGATGTCCGCCCGATGTCTGGTAGCTCAGGCGCAGCGCCTGCGGTCCGGCATTCTTGCAGAAGGCCGCCGTATCGGGCGCCTTGTCGGCGAAGAGGGTCATGGCCACTTCCAGTTCCCGATTGCAGGGAACGAGATTGAAAGGCGTCTTGCTGGCTTTGACCGTGGGATGCCGCTCCGAATGGGTGACCTGGAAAGGTTTCCAGTGAATGACCGAAATGGGCTCGCCTTGGGGCAGCGGTGTTTCTTTGCGGATGATTTTCGCCAGAATCAGCGGGACAAAGACGGCCCGGATGTGTTCCTGGACATCACTGTCGGCCAGCCGGCTGCACAGGCGGGGATCGAAGAGGCTGACCTTTTCCGTAAAGAGCATTTCCTCCAGAAACGCCTGCAGGGGCCGGGCAAGGGCCTGATGAAGATATTTGCCGCCTGTCTGATGTCCCAGGGCCTTACAGAAAAAAGAGAGCGCCGTCATCCCGTTTTGCATCAGGGGCAAGTCCACCTTCATCTTTTCCACCACTTCATTGGTGAAGAGATGACGCCCCTCGTATTCCACTTCCGTCTTCCGGGGCTGCCCGAGCGGCAGGGACCGGTAGCGGGAGAAGGCCTTTTTGACTTCCTCCCTCGTAATCTCACCGACCTCCGAGATCGTCCGGTGAGCGGCGGTGAGTCTGGGAATCAAAAGGTTCAGGGCATTCAAGTCCTTGTTGGCCCCCTCCGGGTAGATCGTCACCGTCGTTTTCGGGACATGCTCAATATCCACCACCTCGATCGGCAGGCCTTCCTGGCTCAACTCTTCGACGTAGAGGCTGATGAAGGCCTTGTGCTCCACAACGGAAACCACCTCCAGCGCCTCTCCCGGCGGGGTCATGCGCCGGAGACCCCGGCCCAGGGTCTGCTCGGGGAGGATATTGGCCTTGGAGGTGTAGGGCCGAAGCGGCACGATGGTTGTCACATTCCGGACGTCCCATCCTTCCCGGAGCATGAGGACAGAGACGATGCACAGATAGGGGCTGGCGTCTTCATCCAGTTCCCGGGAAAGTTTCCGCAGTTCCTTGAGATCATCATCGCTAATGTCCTTTTCGCTTTCCTGGAAAACCATCTGTGCTGCGGCGCCGCGACCTTCCTTCTTCATGCTTCCCTTCAGGCGGGTATGGAGGTTGATCGTCCGGCCGTTGAGTTCCTGATAAAGAGGATCACTATTGAGGCGACGGGCGATCTGGTCCGCCGCTTCGGTGTCCTCGGTCATGACAAAGAGCAGGGCCTTTTTGCCGCTCTTATCCCATTCCTCTTTGGATTTCAGCCAGCGGGTATAGCCCAGCATCAGGTGGTGCTGATATTTCTCCGAGGCGTCCTCGCCGGGCTGCTCGATAAGGCTCTGCCCCCGGCCGATGATGGGCGACTTCACGATCCCCGCGTCCACCGCCTCGCCCAGGGGGGCATCGCAGACGACGTGCTTGAAGACATTGCCGTGGTTGTCCTTCGGCGTAGCGGAAAAATCGAGTTGGGAAACCAAACCGCCGCCCGTCCGTTTGTGGATCGTCTGATGGAACCAGGCAATCGCCTCGTTCCAGGCGGAGCCGGGGTCCCAGACGTGGTGGGCCTCGTCGTTCAGGAGCAGAACCCTCTCGTGCGCCGTGATTCGTTCCCGCAGGGCCTCCCCCGTATCGAGGGCTTTGGCCCTGGAGACGGGCGGACCCATCCAGCCATAGGTTTCCGCCTCCTTTTTTTTCTGACGCTTGCTGATATCATAGAGACGGTGGATGTTGGTGAGGTAGAGGACGCCTCCCGTGGCGGCGCCGCTGGCCGCACCTTGCAGAACGACTGAGAGATTCCAGTCTCCCCGCCAGGCCACAGGGATAAGCGGGTCCCGGTCAAAGATCAGTCCGTCGCCAAAGTCTTCCTTGAGACGCTCGAAGACCGTCAGGTTCGGCGCCACAACGACGAAATGCCGGGCGAGCGGTGAATCCGATTCCCGCAGGGCATGAAAGTAACTCCAAACGATGGCGAGGCTCATGACCTTGGTCTTGCCCGCGCCGGTGGCGACCTTGAAGGCGTATTTCGGCCAGAGGTCTTCGTCGGGGTCATTGCCCAGCGCGGCGATTTCACTCTGGGGGCCGCCGAATTCGTCCGTCATGGCCGCCAGGCTTCTGATCCCCCGCATCTCGTAAAGGTAGATGAGGGTCTCGATGGCCTCCCGCTGGCAGAAATAATACTGGAAAGGAATTTGTCCACCGTCTCTGGCGCTGATCAGATGACTCCGTGCGAACCAGTAGGTCAGCAGCTCCCGTGTCGTATCGGACGCGCCGGGATATTCATTTTGTCGCCATTCACTCACCGACCGGCGGAGGTTCTGAGCGATCTGGACGTTGCTGGGGCGGCGTCCCTTGACGATCTCGGCCTTTGCTCCCTCCGCCTTGGCCCGCACCCGGTGATAAACCGGCTCCTCATGAGGCTTGTACAGCGGCTCCAGGGCGGACAGGTTGACGATGGTTTCAGCGCTCATACAGCACCTCCACGGTAATCGAGGTATCGCAGCCGAAGGTATCGATAACCTTCACGCAGGCCGTGTAGCTGCCGGGTCCTGGGTAAACAAACTCCTGAGTGGAGACCGTGGGCAACTTCCTGTCTTTCCGGGTGCGGTAGGCCTGCCAGTGGTGTTTGAAGGGCTGGCCGGGGCGATAGTCGAAGTCCACGGCCCAGAAATCAATAAAATCGAAGCCGGACCGGACGGCCCGTTCTTTCAGCGCCTGCAACTCTTTGGAAGGCACCTCGGCCAGGGAAGGGATGAAGGTCATCAATTTGATGTCCGCAACGGTTTTCCCGGCCAGTTTTTTCAAAACCGGCTGGGCGGCGAGGACGGCCATTTCGAGGAAGGGCGGCGGTTCCTTGCGGTTCTTCTCCATGATCTCGCGCGGGATGGGGATGAGCTTGATCCGGACACCATACTCTGCTTCCAAAGAATTGCATGTGAGGCGGAGGTCCATCTCGAATTCCCAGGCCAGGCAGGCGATTTCTTTCGCCCCCACTTCTTTCGCCGCCCGGGCGATGTCGGCAGCCTCCTGACGGGTGAAAATGCCGTCAATTCCATCCACATGGACGAGTGCCGGGCCTTTCCGTCCGTGGATCAGCGGAGAGGGGGCGTCGGGCAATGGCTCGGCCCGGTAGAATTCCAGGATGACGCGGCGATGTTCCTCGTCAGCCCCCTGGAGCCGCTCCTGCTGCCACCACTGGCGTTCGTAGCGACCGAGGTTATAGACGTCGAAGGCCCGGTAAGGTTGCCCGCCGTCATGGAGTTTCCGCTGGAGATCAATGAGGCGTTTCCGCGACGTATGAATGGCAAACCGCCCCAGATCGGCCATGATCCAGCGCCGCCCCAGGCGCTCCGCCACGGCGCCGGTAGTGCCGGAGCCGCAGAAGAAGTCGGCGACGAGGTCGTTTTCGTTGGAGGAGGCTTTGATGATCCGTTCGAGGAGGGCTTCGGGTTTTTGGGTGGCATAATCGAATCTTTCATCCGATTGAGAATTTATTGCTCTAATATCTGTCCACAATGAATGAACTGCTGTTCCTTCTGTCTCATCTAAATATCTTTTGACTCTTGGCATTCCCACATCATTAAAGACGATCTTTCCCTCAGCCCAAAGCCTATCAATATTTTCCTGTTTCCACCGCCACATTGCACCAGATGGTGGATATATCATTTTATCGCCAAATCGCATGGGTTTGCCTGGCTTGCCATGCGCAGGAGCTGTTGGATTATCTAATGTATAGATCCGCCCATCCTTATCTTGCCCAGTATAATGGCTCTGGATGAGAGATTCTTTTACAGGAAGATACGGCTTATTAAATACTGCAGAGGCACCTTTTATGTAGTACCAAATAGTCTCATGTACAGTGCCAAACTTTTTTGCGTCCGCGTGGAAATTGAATCGTTGCCAAATCAACTCATTCCGAAATCCGCTAAATCCGAATATTTCATCCAAAACACAATGAATAAGCGAACTAACCTGCCAGCCCACATGCACATACAAGCTGCCCCCATCTTTGAGCAACTCCCGCATCAACACCAGCCGCTCGTACATCATGTGCAGGTAGGAATCGGTCCCCTTGCCCCACATGTCCCGGTAGGCCACCATCTCCAGCGTGGACTGATCCTTGCCGACGGTTTCGGACTCGTCGCCGATGGGCACGTTCATGGTAAAATCGGCCCCCACGTCGAAGGGCGGGTCAATGTAGATCAGGTCGATCTTCCCCTTGAATTCCTTGAGGAGGGAGGCCATGACGAGCTTGTTGTCCCCCCAGATGAGACGATTCCGGAACTCATCGGGATGGGCCTGGTCGGCATTGAACAATCCGCCCTGGCCCAGGCGGCTCGCCGGTTCGTCAACGGTCTCAATCCGCTGCATCGGCATGGCCGACCCGGCCACATCCACCTCCCGCCGCCGGCCGTACTCGTCGTACTTTCCCTCCCACACCAGCTCCGTCCGCATCTGCGACAGCGGATGGGGATTTCCCGGCCCGTAGTTATGTTGCATGTTTTCTCTCCAAGGACTCAAAATATCTTGAAAAATCGTCGAGATTAAGCTGCTTACTTTTAAAATCTGACAAAAAGTTAGATGCTACTTCCTCTAACTTTGGTAATTGCTCCAGAACAAGTTCGATTTCTCTTACATTTATCGCTGAAATCCCATGGGCAATCTTCTTGCGAGTTTCATAAAAATGGTCAACCCATTTCTTATCGTTTCTAATGCCTCCGGGCCAATGATCACAACTTCCCCAGAGAGTTTCAAAACATGCCCATATCTGATTTTTTGAGCCTTTTTTCGACTCTTCAATATCGGGATGGTATTTTGTGGCTGTAATTTCAATTGAATTCCAGAATGCCAGGAATTTATCAAAAGGATCTTCCGTGTATAAACCTTTACGGTACCAGCCCAATGCACGGAGGTATGTTGGCTCAAGATCGGATAACTGTAAAGACTCGTGAAATGCCATGTTCCATTCTTCTTTCTCGATAATCCTGAGAACAGTGTATTCTTTCGCACGAACGGAACTGTGGCTAGTGAAACTTAGGTAC
>JAXMLI010000049.1:0-7554 GCA_034368785.1 Smithellaceae bacterium
ACTTTTTACAAAGCCGTCCCGAAACAGGCGTTTTTATGACTTTTTACGAGTTCGTCAAGATTGAACCAGCAAAAGACGGGAGCATCCTGGCGGCTAACAGCCTTCAGCATCAATACCCGCCCTTACGATTCATCTTCGCCGTCTGCCAGTTCCAGCTCTTCCAGGAAAGAGGACTCTTCTTGTGGCGCTTCCGCTTCCGTTTCAAGTTCACGCTCGGCCCGGGCGATCCCCGCCACCCTTTCCTCGGGATCCAGGTCGATCAGCCTCACCCCCTGGGTGGATCGGTGGAGCGTGGGGATTTCTTCCACCTTCAAGCGAATCATTTTCCCCGTGATACTGAGCAGAATCACATCGGCGCCCGCCTCGGCGTGGATGATGCCCGCCACATTGCCCACCTTGGGCACCGTTTTCAGGTTGATCGTTCCCTTTCCACCCCGGCCATGAAGAGGGTATTCGTCCAGGGTGGTCTGTTTGCCGTAACCATGCTCCGTCACGGAAATAATCGAGCTTCCTTCGTGGGCCATCTCCATGCCGACCAGTTCATCGTCCTCATCCATCCGGATGCCGATTACGCCCGCGGCAAGGCGGCCCATGTCGCGTACCAGGGCTTCCTTGAAGCGAATCGCCTTGCCCTTCCGGGTTCCCAGGAGGACCGTTCCCTGGCCCGAGGTAAGCTGTACCCCCATCAGGTGATCCTCCGGCGCCACATTCATGGCGATGATCCCGTTCGAACGGGGATGGGAGAAGGCGATAAGTTCCGTTTTCTTTACCATGCCCTTTCTGCTCACCATAATAACCGACCTCTCGGCCAGGAATTCCTTGACCGGCAGAACCGCCGCCACCCTTTCCTGGGGATCCAGATTGATCAGGTTGACAATGGCCTTCCCTTTGGCCGCACGGCCCACCTGGGGCAGCTGGTAAACCTTCAACCAGTACACCTTGCCCCGGTCCGTAAAGATCAAGAGGTAATGATGGGTCGAGGCGATAAAGATCTTCTCGACAAAATCCTCTTCTTTCGTACCCATGCCCACCTTGCCCTTGCCGCCCCGATGCTGGCTCTTGTAAAGGCTCACGGGATTTCTTTTAATGTATCCGGCATGGGAAATGGTAACGACCATGTCTTCTTCGACAATCAAATCTTCTATGTTGATGTCTTCTAGTCTCGACACGATTTCCGTGCGCCGCTCGTCTCCGAACCGTTCCCTGGTCCCTTTGAGTTCGGTGATCATCACCTCTCTCACCTTTAAAGGATCATCGAGGAGCCCCTGGAGATATTCGATGGACAAAAGAATCTCCCCGTACTCTCCCTCGATCTTTTCCCGCTCGAGCCCGGTCAGCCGCTGGAGACGCATCTCCAGAATGGCCTTGGCCTGGACCTCGCTCAAGCCAAAGGTTTCCTGGAGGGCCAAAGAGGCCTCGGGTGGATTTTTCGCCGCCTTGATCACCGCGACGACCTGATCGATAGATCCCAGGGCTATCCGGAGACCCTCCAGGAGGTGCGCCCGCTCCCGGGCCTTGTTCAGCTCGAAGGCGGTCCGGCGGAGGATCACCTGCTTCCGAAAGGCCACAAAACTGACCAGAACGCCCTTAAGGTTGAATACCTTTGGTTCTCCCTTTTCAATGGCGAGCATGATGATGCCGAAGGTGGATTCCATCTGGGTATGCTTGTAGAGCTGGTTGAGGATCACCGCCGATTCCTCGTCCTTTTTAAGGTCTACCACCACCCGGATGCCATCCCGGTCCGACTCGTCCCTAAGGTCGGAGATGCCGCCGATCTTCTTTTCCTTCACCAGTTCGGAAATCTTTTCCACGAGATGGGCCTTGTTCACCTGGTATGGAAGCTCGGTCACGACGATGCTTTCCCGGTCGTTTCTGGCATTTCTTTCGATCAGCGCCCGGGCGCGGACACGGATCACCCCTCGACCGGTCTGATAAGCCGAAACGATCCCTTCTTGACCGTTGATAAAACCCGCCGTGGGAAAATCCGGACCGGGAATAAACTTCATCAGCTCGGCAATGGTGATCTCCGGATTCAGGATCAACGCGATGGTCCCATCTACAACCTCCCGCAGATTATGGGGCGGGATGTTGGTTGCCATCCCCACGGCAATGCCGGAGGAACCGTTCAGCAAGAGGAGGGGGAGACCGGCAGGCAGCAGGATTGGTTCGTGGAGCGATTCGTCGTAATTGGGAACGAAATTGACCGTATCCTTTTCCAGGTCCACGAGGAGTTCCTCGGCGATCCGGTCCATCCGCACCTCGGTATATCTCATCGCCGCCGGCGGATCGCCATCGATGGAACCGAAGTTTCCCTGACCCTCCACCAGGGGATAGCGCAGGGAAAAGCTCTGGGCCATCCGGACGATTGCGTCATAGGCCGCCACATCGCCATGGGGGTGGTATTTACCGATAATATCACCCACAATGCGGGCGGATTTCTTAAAGGGTTTGTTCCAGCGGTTGCCCATCTCGTGCATGGCGAAAAGCACCCGCCGATGGACCGGTTTGAGGCCGTCGCGCACATCTGGGATCGCCCGGCCAATAATCACGCTCATGGCGTAATCAAGATAGGATTTTTTCAGCTCATCTTCGATATTTACGGGTAAATTTTTCTGAAAAAGAGGTTGGTCCATAAAACTCGTATTTCTCCTTGATTGTAGTTTGGGGACAGATTTCAAATCTGTCCCCACGCACTAGACATCCAGATTTGACACAAAGAGGGCGTTATTGAAGATAAAGTCCCGTCGCGGTTCGACCTGATCGCCCATGAGGGTGGTAAATATCTCGTCGGCATGAATGGCATCTTCGATCCGGACCTGCAGCAGGGTTCTCTTTTCCGGATTCATGGTGGTTTCCCAGAGCTGATCCGGGTTCATTTCTCCCAAACCCTTGTACCGCTGAACGGACCAGCCCTTTTTCCCAGCCGTCATCACCTGTTCCACCAGCGCGGACAGGCTGTCCAGTTCTATAATCTTCTCCCCTCCCGCCTGGTCGTCCAGCTGGATGTTGAAGGGGGTCTCCCCCAGGAAGTTGATCTGGACAAAGAGGTTTTTAAGCTCGTGGAATTTCGGCTCCCGATAGACATCCTTGTCAAATACGGTCTCCATGATATGGCCGTTCGTTCTGGTTGTTACCGTCAGACGATAGCCGCCATGTTCCTGGTCCTGATCTATGATATAACCGGTAACCCGCGGCTCGAGCTGTTTTTTCCATCCGGCCGCCTTCTCTTCCAGCAGGTCTTCCCGCCGGAAAATATCCTCCTTCAGGGAGACGTCGGCGGCCAGCATCCGGATTACCACGCGGTCCTTGTCCTCCCGCGTAAACTTATCCAGAATGATCTCGATCCTCATCGCCTTTTTTACGATGCCCAGGAGTCTATTGCCCGTAATTTGTCCATTGCCGCCCTGACCGCCCTGAATACGGATATTATTCACCCCGCTTTCCAGGACGCTGTTTCTCATTTCCTCTTCCGTATGGACGTAAATGTCCTTTTTCTTTTCGCTGATTTTAAAAAGTGGCGGCTGGGCAATGTAGAGATAGCCCCGCTCGATCATTTCCCGCATCTGACGAAAAAAGAAGGTAAGCAGCAGGGTGCGGATGTGCGAACCATCCACATCGGCATCTGTCATGACAATCACCTTGTGATACCGGAGTTTCGCCACGTCAAAGTCCTCCGGACCAATTCCCGTTCCCATGACCGTTACGATCGACCGGATCTCTTCATTCATCAGCATCTTGTCAAACCGGGCCTTCTCCACATTCAGCACCTTCCCGCGCAGGGGCAGGATCGCCTGAAATTTTCTGTCCCGACCCTGTTTGGCGGAGCCGCCGGCGGAATCCCCCTCCACCAGGTATATTTCACTTCTGGCCGGGTCCTTTTCCTGGCAATCGGCCAGCTTCCCCGGCAGGGATCCGACCTCGATCGCGGTTTTACGGCGGGTCAGGTCCCTCGCCCGGCGGGCGGCCTCTCTGGCCCGGGAGGCCTCGAGGCATTTATTGAGGATCTGTTTCGCCACGGACGGGTTCTCTTCCAGATAGATTCCTATCTTCTCGTAGACAATTCCTTCCACCAGACCGCGGACATCGCTGTTGGCCAGCTTTGTCTTGGTCTGCCCTTCAAACTGGGGGTTTCTCACCTTTACACTGATGACGCAGGCCAGTCCTTCCCGCAGATCCTCGCCCTTAAGAGATTCCTTGCCATTTTTCAGGATATTGTTGCTGGTCCCGTAATTGTTAAATACCCGGGTCAGGGCGGATCTGAATCCCACCATATGGGATCCCCCCTCCGTGGTATTGATGCTGTTGGCAAAACTGAAAATATTATCCATGTAGGTGTCGTTGTACTGCAGGGCCACCTCCACCTTGCAGTCTTCCCGCGAGCCTTCCACAAAAATCGGGCTCTTGTGCAGGACCCGCTTGTTCCGGTTTATGTACTCCACAAATGATACTATGCCGCCCTCATAGAAGAACTCGCTTTTCTTGTCCGTCCGGTCGTCTATCAAGGTTATCCGGACCCCGGAGTTTAAAAAGGCCAGCTCCCGGAGCCGGTTGGCCAGTATTTCATAACTGAATTCCGTGCCTTCAACCTCGTTGAATATTTCCTCATCCGGCTTGAAAATAACCTTTGTTCCCCTGGTTGCGGTCTTACCCACCACGGTAAGAGGCCCCTGAGGAACCCCCTTTTTATACGACTGGGTATATACGAGGCCATCCCGCCTGACCTCCACTTCCAGATCACTGGAAAGGGCATTAACCACGGAAACGCCAACACCATGCAGCCCACCGGATATTTTATAATCCTCATTGGAGAATTTGGCGCCGGCATGCAGCTTGGTCAGGGCCACCTCCACGGCGGACACACCTTCACCTTTATGAAAGTCCACGGGAATTCCCCGCCCGTTGTCGTCAACCAGTACCGAGTTATCCAGCATGATTTTAACAACGATGTTGTCACAGAAACCCGCCGCCGCCTCATCGATACTGTTATCAACGACCTCATAGACAAGATGATGCAGACCATCCTTGCCCGTCCCGCCGATGTACATGGCCGGCCGCATCCGGACTGCCTCCAATCCCTCCAATACCCTGATACTATCCGCATTATAACTTGACGACATAACGATATCTTCTTTCCCCTCTTTTTCTAAAATTATTAGGTTATGTTACTAGTGTGTCATTATTGACGAACTCGTAAGTAGTCCGAAAACCTCACATTTTGTCATTCCCGCGTAGGTGGGAATCCAGCGAATTCAAGTAGTTCTGGATTCCCGCCTACGCGGGAATGACGCCTTGGGTACTTTTTACGAGTTCGTAAATCTTGACGGCCTCGTAAAAAGTGCCTATTTGAGATGGTCAACCCTTTCCAGGGGCGAGATAATATCGGTGAGGCGAATACCGAACTTCTCATTGACGACCACCACCTCTCCACGCGCAATCATTCTGTTGTTCACAAAAATGTCCATAGGCTCCCCCGCGAGCTTTGTCAATTCAATGACAGAGCCCTGACCAAGCTGGAGCAACTCGCGAATCAGTATCCTGCTTCTCCCCAACTCTACGGTAAGGCTGAGCGGTATTTCCAGGATAAAATCAAAATCCAGTGCGCCTTTCTGAGTGTCGCTTCTTTTTAGCTCCGGAAATTGGACATTGGCAACCTCGGTTTTTTTCGAACCACCTTCTGCCTCTTTAAAGGCCGCCTCCCAATCTACTTCTTCCGTGTCCTGATCTTTTCCGCGATTGTCACCGGCTGTTCCATTTTTGTCGGAAAATGAGTTGTTTTCATTCACCATGTTGATGCTCCTCATCAGATCGCGCGATCTGGTTAATCTGAATCGCGTAGTTACCCTTATAAATTCCCGGCGTACCTTTGAATTTTACGGCCCCTTCCACGAAGATGTCAAAAGGATCGAAATAATGTTTATCCATCATGATAACATCACCCTTCCTTAAATTAATGACCTCGCCACTGCTGATGCCTACCCGTCCTATCTCAGCCGTCACATTAACACTAGCAAGCATCAGGCCTAACTTGAACTTGGAAATCCACAGCGTTTCATTATCCGATTGATCGCCTTGAAAACGACTATTCAACTTCTCTCTCAGGGGCTCCAGGACAGAATAAGGTATGCAGATTGTCATCTTTCCCGAGGAATGCTCCAGCTCAATAAGAAATGTCATTACCACGACAGGATCGGTCGGAAGGGTGATCAGACAAAATTGAGGGTTGATTTCAGTTTTCTGGTATGAAGCTGTCAGGTTAATGACATAGCTCCAGGCACTTTCGAAATCGGAAAGGGCCTTTGCGATAACCCTTTGTATGAGATTATTTTCTATCGCGGTGAATTCCCGGCCCTCCACTTTATATGGCTCTTTTCCCGTGCCTCCGAATATAATATCAACCAACGTAAAAATTACCTTTGAATCTATGACAAAAATTGAGTTTCCGCGTAAGGGGTCCAATTTAACAACCTGTATGCTTGATGGCACAGGCAAGGATCTTAGATATTCATGGAATTTTATGATTGAGGTACCGAGAGGCGTTATATTGACCACTCTTCGAAGCATGGATTGGAGGGTAGTTCTGAACAATCGGGCATATTTCTCATTAATTATCTCCAGAGTGGGCATTTTGCCCCGGATGATCCGTTCATGAGTGGTAAGATCATATGGGACGACCCCTGATGCATCACGCTTCTCCTCCTCGCCGGCAGGCAACTTACCCTCACCTAAACCATGAATCAGGGCATCTACTTCTTCTTGTGATAATATTCCTGCCATGAGTCTATTCCCGTTTACTATTGAACTACGAATTCGGTGAAGAAAACCTTCAAAACCTTTCCTTCGGTCAGATGAGCATTCAATCTTAGTACCACTTCTTCACGAAGTTGCTGCTTTCCCGCTGGATCCATCAAGTCTTTAAAAGATTTCGCGGAAAGAAGGTCTAGGACAGCATCCCGGAGTTTTGGCTTAATTCTGTTTAATTCCGGCACGATCTTTTCATCGTTGACCTCGAGCTGGATTACTACTTTTAAGTACCTCCCCCCCTGATCATCCATAAGGTTGACAACGAAGGGTTCCATGGCGTACATGGCACTGACCGGCGCAGGTTCCTTTTTGACGGCCTCGGCCGTCGGCTTTTTTATCACGAATTCATAAACACCGAAACCGGCTCCCCCCAGGAGCACTATAATTATAAAAAAGATCATCAGCCACTTCCAAACATTCGATTTTGGCGCCTCAGGCGCCACGATCGTTTCCTTCTCAATTTCCTGTTTAGCCATGTTTCACCTCACTCACCGCCGATAGTTAGTAAAATATTAACGCGCCTGTTCAATTTCCGTCCTTCTGCGGTCTCATTTGAGGCGATGGGACGACTATGGGCGTAACCCACCGCGGAAAGACGTTTCGGCTCGATCCCGCCATTATTTATCATATATTTCACTATGTTGACTGCTCTGCTGACTGACAGATCCCAATTAGACGGAAATTTATCGCCGGCAATGGGTACATTATCAGTATGACCTTCAACCGCGATATGGACATCAGTTCCCTTTAATT
>JAXMLI010000050.1:0-2795 GCA_034368785.1 Smithellaceae bacterium
TTATTTCAAACGGTTTAAAAGTTCATTCCCGACTGAGGCGGAACACATTGAATATTATCAAATGAACGTTACAGGAAGTTACATCCTCAACCGCCTATCGGTAGGTTACGTACACGAATTCTGTTTTGATCAAAAACAACAACACAACCATTTTCCAGGCTTTCTGTTAAATTTGATAGATTTGCTAACAGAACTTCTATCTGTTTTTCAGGTCGACGAGTTGTCATGCCTCGGAATAAAATGAAAGATGGCTTGATCTCGGCACGTATCGCAAGCAATGTTCCGAAGTCGGTATCCGCTGAGACGATGACACGATTTTCATTGAGAGCACGTTCCAGTATTTCTGTATCTGATGCGCTTTGCATTCCATAATCACGCACATGAACGGTATCGTATCCCGCCGATTTTAATCCATTTGCTACCAGCGGAGACAAGGCATTATCGATCAGGAATTTCATGCCTGCATTACCAGTGGTAATTCGCGTTCACGGAGTGCTTCCGCTGCATAACGCAGAGATTCAACGATATCACCCTTTTCAAGATCGGGATAGGCTGCCAGGATTTCCGCATCGTTCATCCCTTCCGCCACCATAGAGACAATCGTCGCCACGGGAATCCTCAAGTCACGGATACAAGGCATCCCATTCATTTGGTATGGATTAATAGTGATTCGCGAAAAGTTCATACACCCACCTCCTGCAACCCACTTCCTGATTCTCCGACACGGTGAATTTGTTTTAATCAGTATATTGTGTAATATTGCATACTTTTCAAAATACGTCAATTAGCGCCTTCAGGAAGGGAAATCCGGTTATTTTACGGGTTCCCGGCTTTCGCCGCGGGACGGCGTCTGGATACCGGCGCCTGGCCCGGACTCGATCCGGGATTCGCCGGCATGTCGGCGTGGGGACTTATTACGAGTTCGTCATTTATGGTCAGCCATTTTTTTGTCCAGGGGGTCCGCGCTTTAGAGTCAGAATGCCTCGCTTCTGATAAAATCAACGGCGTTCCTGAAGAGCCGAAGGCCCATCCCCTCCTCGGGGAGGGCCTCTCTTGTCCAGCGGGGATGATTGGTATAATGGAGGTAGGCCTCGGGGTGGGGCATCAGGCCGAAGATCCGACCCGTTTCGTTCGTGAGACCGGCGATGGCATCGAGCGATCCGTTGGGATTGGCCGGATATTCCATGACTGCCTGCCGGTATTGGGGATCACTGTACTGGCAAACCACATGGCCCTTTTGCCGGAGTTCTTCGGCTACCGCAGCCGAAGCGGTAATTAATTTCCCCTCGCCATGACGGACGGGCAGATAGAGTCCCGTAATCCCTTTGGTGAAGACACAAGGTGATGACTGGTTTATTTTCAGATAGACCCACCGGTCCTCGAACCGGCCGGAGTCGTTGTGGGTAAGGGTCAGGTGCTGCTTGTCGTATCGCCCGCCCAATCCGGGCAGCATACCCAGTTTCACCAGCAATTGGAATCCATTGCAGGCGCCCAGGATCAATTTCCCCCGGTCGATAAAGCGGAGCAATTGTTCGTAGAGGCCTTCTTCCTGTTCACCGGTTCGGGCCTTGGGCTTCGCGTAGCGGATGCGGTTCGCCCCGGCCTTGGCCGAGCCGAGATCGTCGCCATCGAGAAAACCGCCGGGCAGGTTGAGAAAATGATAGTCATCAAGACTTGCATCCCCGTGAAGCAGGGAACTGATATGGACAATATCCACCTGATCCGCCCCGGCCAGCCGGCAGGCGTGGGCCATCTCCATTTCACAGTTCGTCCCGTAGCCGGTGATGACGATGGTCTTGACTTTTCTTGGCATTGTATTTTTCCCGTACCCAGTAATTATTGACGACTTCGTAAAAAGCGACCCACGCCGCTCGGCGGCCCCACATCGGCAAGTAACTTGCCTTTGAATTTTGGAGGGCCACGCTCCGTCGTGGCCGAACGGCTTTGGATATGGCACTACCTGCCGCGGACGCGACGGAGCGCGTCCCTCCAAAAAATGTACTTGCATAATTTCAGGCACTTATGGTTAAGTTCCTTAGAAGTCCCCAATCCGACGTTCAAATACCCAGCGGCCTTTGCCAGGCCTCCCGGAGGTCGTCCAATCCTTCCAGGCAGATAAGCTTTCCCTCGTTCCCGATGATTCTCAATTCCCTCTCGAGGGTTACCTCCCCTACCAATCTCATGGGCAGGCCGGCAAAGAGCGCTTCAAAGGGCCTTTGGCGGTCCGGGCTGATGGTTGCCACGAACCGGCTCGGGGATTCGGAAAAGAGGAGGGCGTCGTTCCGGTCGACCTCCTCTGCGGGAACCAAGCTTAAATCAATGGTCATTCCCAGTTCGCCCGCGAAGGCGCTCTCGGCGAGGGCTACCCCCAGCCCGCCGTCAGAGCAGTCGTGGCAGGAGGCGACCAGACCCAGATCGATCGCCCGGCTCAGGGCCTCGTAAAGGGCCTTCGCGCGGTCTGGATTCACCCGGGGGACCCGGCTTCCCGTATAACCATGAAAGGCGTACCATTCCGAGCCGCCCAGTTCCGGGAGGGTGAGGCCCAGGACGTAAACCAGATCTCCGGCCTTTTTTACATCCATCGTGACGGCTTTTCTGACATCCCGGATCCTGCCGATCGTGGAAAAAAGGACCGTGGGCGGGATGGAAATCTTTACCCCGCCGATCTGGTAATCGTTTTTCATGCTGTCTTTGCCGGAAATGCAGGGGACTCCATAGGCGGTCGTATAGTCGTACAGCGCCATGTTGGCGCGCACAAGCTGGGCCAGCTTGTATTCGCCGTCGGGAGTCTTTTC
>JAXMLI010000051.1:0-7289 GCA_034368785.1 Smithellaceae bacterium
TGCCGATCTTGAATGCCCCGGGAACGATGCCGCCCACCGTGGCGGGTCCGATGATCCATTTGCCAAGCCTGTTCTTGAGAGCGATCAACTCCCGGGTGTGTCTCTCCGGCAGGCCCTCGGCGATGATTACGAGGGTTTTAATCTGAGGGAGGTTCAATGCCTCGACCGAGACCTTGTAAGCGGAGCGGTAGGAGGCGAAGTTGATCACCACATCCGAATCCGGGTGACGCCTGGCGGCCTCCGCCAGGTTGTTGTATATGGGGATGGATATTTCCCTCCGGCCCAAAAACACCGTCATATTGGCCTTTTTCGTTTCAGCCGGGTCGATCACGCAGGCCACCGAAGATTTCTCCCGCAGGCAGAGGTAGTCGAAATCCAGCATCCGCTGAACGGACCGCTGCTGGTTGCCAAAGATGATGGCCGTGGTATTTTTGTCAAAAAGAATGTAATCCGGTTTCACCGCCATTTCAGTTGCCTCCGCTCAAGGTATCAAGTGCCCTTTTTACGATGGCCGTCATGTGCATTTCCGGGCCATGTACTTCCATCGGCAGCCCGAGCCTCCGGGCCGCCTCTCGTATCCTGGCCAGTCCCGCCACGTAGTTTGGCCCGCCCCGCCGGACATAGATGCGGATATGCCGCTCTTTTATGTTGGGGGCGTATTCTGTCAGGGCCTCGATGATGCCGTCAAAGGTTTTGGAGACATCGGTAAAATTGGCGATGCCGCCGCCGATTATGAATACCTTGCCTCCCGGGGCCGGCTGTTTTGTCATGAGGCCCAGGATCGTTCTGGTGTATTCCCTGGTTTCTTCCGCGCTGGGATCGCCGCTGTACTCGCCGTAATTGGCCAGCTCAGGGCCAAAGCCCAGATCCACCACCTGGTCGGCATAGATGACGCTGGCCCCTCCGCCGGCCACCATTGTCCATACCCGGCCCGCGGGGTTGAGAATGGTCAGTTTCATGGAGGATCCGGATTTGCGGTCAAGCTCCTCAATGTACGTTTCCTCCGGGGTAGGGCTGTGACCGAAGGGCGCCGGGAAAGATGTGTCTCCCCACGTTTCGCTGCAAATAAAGGCTGCCGCGTCGTCCAGTCTCGCCTTGGCGTCCAGGGGTACGACATGGCCTTGTGCCACCACGAGCGGATTGAATTCCAAAAAACTGAAATGGAGGTCCCGATAAAACACAAAGCAGCCGCGGACGAACCTGGTCATTAAAGAGAGGTCTTCGCCCCTGAGCTGCCCGGCCAAGGGCGTTTCAAAGTCAAACCCATCAATTTCCGCGCCGGTGGGAACATCAATCGTGATAAGTCTGTCGCGGTTTTCTTCAATGTCCACGCCGCCGGCAGTGGAGAAGTAGATGTAGTCCCCCTCCCGATGACCCAAAAAGGCGAGGTAATGCTCCTCCTGTGGTTTGTGAGGGGTCATGGGTTCCACGATAAAATGGCTGAGCCTTCCCCCTATTCCGGCATCCAGGGGGTTGCCGTCGGGGTCGAACTCCCGGTGAACGACGACCTCTTTTCCCATTCTCTCCTCTATCCAGGCCTTGGCGGGCCTGAATTCGGCATCGATAAGGAGCAGGTTGTTCTTGCCCCGCTTGCCGAATAGCTGGTCCGGCTTCACGGCCAGCTTCTCGCTCTTCAGCCAGGGATTGTTCCTTGCCAGGTCTTCCAGGCCAAGCTCCGGCGTGACCAGCACAGCCTGGCCCTGGTAGCGGACTTCGCCCTTTGAGCAGCGCTCCAGATTTTTCTGCAACAGCCTTTTTAATTGGTATTCCCTGATTGCCTTTTGTGCCATTTCGTTCCCTTGCGCTCCCTTGACCTTGTGAAATCGTCAACTACTCGACCGAATACGTCCTATATTTGTTTCCATATAACCAAGAATCGTGCCAGTTGGCGGAAGGACGCCGGATGCCCGATATTCCGGGGGGAAGGCCGCCCCACCGTCGATATTTCGAGGGGAAATGTTTATTTATCTTGACATAATGTTCAATATTGGAAATATGTCGTCCAGTATTAATTGTTAATTGGAGATTTATCCGCTGATTTTTCTGTTTTTTTAGCGGAGGTGTTAACTTAAGTAAACATTGCGGGTCAATAATGAAAGACGGAAAGTACAAATTCGGGGTCATTGCTTCCAAAATCTCTATTGTTGAAGGGGCCAAGAGAATTTTGGAAGAGGAGGGCCACGAATTGCATATTGCCTATTCAAGCCTGGACGAGGCAATTCCGGCGGGCAGGAAAATGGAGGCCGCAGGGGTGGAGGCGATTTTGAGTTGGCGCGGGACGACGAATCTCTTAAGAGAGAATTTGCACATCCCGGTCTTATCCTTTCCCCAAACCTCTTTGGATATCCTCTCCTGTTTGAAATCCGCCGCCGGTCTAGGAAAAAAAATCCTGCTGCCGGTTTTTCGCAGTAGATTAAACGGATTGGACCTTCTGGAAGAACTTCTGGGGATCGAACTGATTCAGGGGATTTATCATGACAAGGCCAGCCTGGAATGCCTGATCTATGAGGCCGGCAGGGAAGGGTGCGAGGTGGTTATCGGCGGCGGCACCTCCCTTCGCAATGCGAAGAAATACGGTCTTCATGGCGTAGAAATTCAGGTATCGGAGGACGTTATCGCCGCCACGATTGAAAACGCCAAATCGGTGGTCAAATCCAACCGGGAAGAGCAGGAAAAGGCCCAGCGGTATCATTGTATTATCGATTCCGCCTCGGAAGGCATCATTGCGGTGGATCAGGATAACATCATCACCACCGTCAACCGGGCGGCCAGGGATTATCTCCGGTGCGACGAGCAGGAGATGATCGGAAAACCGGTCACAACGTTTATTCCCGAGTCTCCCATGTCCCGAATATTGAGGACCCAGTCGCCTCTTCTTAACAACGTGGAGAAGATTGATCAGGATTCCTTTGTATTCAACCATATTCCGGTCGTGGTGGGCGGAAATTGCGTGGGCGGGGTTTCCACCTTCCGGGATATCTCCAATGTCATGAGGGCGGAAAACAAGGTCCGCCGCACCCTTACCAAGGGGCTTGAGGCCAAGTATCACCTGGGGGATTTGATCTATGAAAGTAAGGTTATGCGGGATGTGATTACCCGGGTGCGGCGGTTTGCGCAAACGGATTCCACGATTCTGATCACCGGGGAAACGGGAACGGGAAAAGAAATTATTGCCCACAGCATCCACAACCTGAGCCGGCGCAGCAGATTCCCGTTTGTTTCCATCAATTGCGCCGCCCTCCCTGATCAACTGCTGGAAAGCGAACTCTTTGGCTATGAGGAGGGGGCCTTCACGGGGTCGAAAAAAGGGGGCAAGCCGGGGCTGTTTGAGATGTCCCATCTGGGAACAGTATTTCTCGATGAAGTGGCGACCACGCCGCCCGGTGTACAGGTGCGGCTCCTCAGGGTCCTTCAGGAGCGAGAGGTGATGAGGCTTGGCGCTGATCGGGTGATTCCCATCGACGTCAGGGTGCTGGCCGCGGTGAACAAGGATCTGGAAGGAGAGGTGCAGTCGGGGAGATTCAGGGAAGATCTCTTCTTCCGCTTCAATGTGCTTCAGATTCACCTTCCGCCTTTACGAAGGCGTCCTGAAGATATTCCGGCGTTAACCCAGGCCTTTATCCTTGAATATTCCACGAGGCACAACCTGGCGCCACAGGCCATACCCGCCGATTGCCTCAAGAAATTGTGCAACTACTTCTGGCCCGGCAATATCAGGCAGTTGAAGAATTTCATCGAACGGCTGGTTCTCCTTTGCAATGATCAATTTGAACAGGCGGTATTCGATGAACTCTATGGGGAGCTGATAAAGTACTCGCCTGGCGTCAAGCCGCGCCCGACGGAAGTAACCGAACCATCTCTGAAGGATGAAATGGCCAGACAAAAGAAGGACAGCGAGGCGGAAATCATCCACAAGGCCCTGGAGCAGGCCCGCTTCTCCAAGGGGAAGGCGGCTGAAATACTCGGCATCAGCAGGACGACATTGTGGAAGAAGATGAAAGAAATGGCGTGAGGGGCTTCGGGATTCTCCATGAGTGCCGGCGCCTCAGGATGGGTTGTTCTGTTACCAGCGGAGGGACGCGCTCCGTCGCGTCCGCTCTGATGTCGCCGACTTTCCGAGGAGGTTCATATAAACTTTTTCCGACTAAAGGGCCGCCGTGAGCGGCGGCGGTCGTTTTTTACGAAGTTGTCATCCCATGTTCTGAAATACTCCTTCCGAGATAAGGATACTCCCACCGGAATTCCCTTTTCATACTTCTTCGACAAGTCTCATCAGGCAAACGCCTAAAAATCAATTATAGCTTATCTGCTCTACATTACTTAATATTCGTAACTACTCTTACCTGCCGCTGTTGAAAGGGGGTTGCCTGTGAGTTCGCTAGATCAAAAATCGCTTGACATATACGTTATAATGCTATAGCAAAATCACCAATAATAGGAGGTCGCAATGCTGGATAGCAAAGATATCAGCCGGGTCGTCAAAGAACTCAGGAGCAGATTAAACCTCAGCCAGGAGGAATTGGCGGCAAGGCTTGGTGTTTCATTTGCGACGGTGAATCGCTGGGAAAACGAGAGGATAATACCCCGTGGCAAAGCCAGAGAAGCGATTTCAAAGTTAATAGAAGAATCAGGTTTTGACCAAGACACGCTGGAAAATGCAGGAGATGCCGCCCGCAACCACAGAAAGCGCCGGCGCAAACTTGCAAAAGAAGACGTCCTCAGTACAAAATCCATGGAGCAGATGCTCTGGAGCGCCGCCTGTTCCATCCGCGGAGAAAAGGACGCGCCGAAATTCAAGGATTATATCCTTCCCCTTGTTTTCATCAAACGCCTGTCCGACGTTTTCGAGGATGAGGTTGAACGGCTGGCCGAAACCTATGGCGACAGGGAAACGGCGCTGACCATCATCGAAGCCGATCATCAACTGGTCCGGTTCTATATTCCTTACGAGGCGCGCTGGCCGGTGGTCAGCGGCCGGGAAACATTCATCTGGCCTGAAGACCGCAAACCCAAGACGCTGGGAGAGCAACTCACGATGACCGTCCGCGCCATCGCCAAGGCCAACCCATCCCTGACGGGCGTTATCGACATCGTGGATTACAACGAAACCCGCAGCGGAGAACGGGAAATCAGCGATGCGGCGCTCTCCGGCGTGATCGAGGCCCTCTCCGATCCCCGATATCGCCTGGGGCTCTACGACGTCGAACCGGATTTCCTGGGCCGTGCTTATGAATATCTCCTGAGAAAATTCGCCGAAGGCCAGGGTCAGAGCGCCGGCGAGTTCTTCACGCCTACGGAAGTGGGATGGCTCATGGCCTATATTCTGCGACCCCGCCAGGGTGAAGAAGTGTACGATTTTGCCTGCGGCTCCGCGGGACTGCTCATCAAGTGCGAATTGGCCCTCCAGGAACGGGAAATCAAGATTCAGCGGCCTCTGAAACTTTACGGGCAGGAGCTGACCGGGTCCAGTTACGCCATCGCCCGGATGAACATGGTCGTCCACGATATGGAAGGCGAGATCGTCCGCGGCAATTCCATGACCAATCCGAAATTCAAGGATTCCGATTCCAGTCTGAAGAAATTCGACATCATCGTGGCCAATCCCATGTGGAACCAGCCCTTCGATCCGGCCGTTTACGAAAATGACCCTTTCGACCGTTTTGAATCCCAGGGCGGCGTCACCACCGGCAAGGCCGACTGGGCCTGGCTGCAACATGCGGTCGCCTCGCTGAACATGAACGGCCGCGCCGCCATCGTCCTGGACACGGGCGCCGTGACGCGGGGCAGCGGCAGCAAGAGTGAAGATCGGGAGAAGAAAATCCGCCAGTGGTTTGTGGAGCGCGACTGGATTGAAGGCGTCATCCTCCTGCCCGACAACCTTTTTTACAACACCACCGCCGCGGGCATTATCATCTTTTTCAACAAGGCAAAGCCGAAGGCGCGGCAGGGCAGGATCATCCTGGTCAACGCCGGCCGCGAATTCAAGAAAGGTAAGCCCAAAAACTATATCCCAGATGAAAATATCCGCAAGATCGCCAATGCCTTCATCAAGGGGGAAAACGCCGAAAAATTTCTTAAGGTCATCACCACGGCTGAGGCCGCAGAAAACGATTTCAACCTGTCGCCATCGAGGTATGTGAACTTTAATGAACAGGAGACCTACCGTCCGATCCAGGACATTCTCGAAGAGCTTGACACAATGAAACAGGTGACCACGTCTGTTGATGCTGATCTACAAGAAATATTTATAGGATTGAATTCTCAATTAGACATAATGAATCAAGAAATACCAAAAAATTGGGTTGAAACGCTCTTTCGCGACGTTGGCACGTTTTACGGCGGCGGCACACCATCCACAATAAATCCTGCATTCTGGAGTGGACCAATTCAGTGGACAACCAGTAAACGTTTAGGAGAGCCTCTTTATCTTGAGAGCGGTGAGCGCACCATATCGGATAATGCTCTTAAAGAAAGTTCAACAACGCTAATACCAAAAGGAAACCTGCTGGTGGGAACAAGGGTGGGAACTGGTAAAATTGTTGTTAATAGAATTGATGTTGCAATAAGTCAGGATCTGACAGGTGTGATTGTTGACAAAAGCAAGTATCATCCAGAATTCATTGCATATCAAATGCGTGCGCAACGAATTCAAGAATTTTTTCATAAACAGAAGCGGGGAGTAACCATACAAGGGATTTCAAGAGATGATTTAAAAGATTTTGTACTTTATATTCCGCCACTCCACGAACAGAAGAAAATTGCCGCCATTATATCCAAAATTCAAAAAGCAATCGAGATACAGACGTCCATCATCGAGCGTACACGGGAACTGAACAAAACCATGCTGAATAGGCTGATGACGGGTGAGCTTCGGGTGAAGGATCTGGATATCGATGTGTCCGAGGTTGAATCATAAGCGTGACTCTTGAAGAACTTCATCAATGGATGGCCATGCCGTCGGAAAATGAACATCTGGAATTCAAGGAAGCAAAGAACAATTTTCACTTTGAGACCCTCGTGAAGTACTGCTGTGCATTGGCCAATGAGCGGGGCGGCAGGATCATTCTTGGCGTTTCGGATAAACCGCCCCGCAAGGTGGTGGGTACCGGTGTCTTCAAATCGCCTGAACGCACAATCGCGGGATTGATTGAACGGCTTCACCTGAGAATAGATATGGATGAAGTTGCACATCCTGACGGCCGCATCCTCGTATTTCATGGACCGTCGCGGCCCCTTGGCATGGCGATTCAAGTGAACGGCGCGTATTGGATGCGACGAGGAGCAGATCT
>JAXMLI010000052.1:0-13213 GCA_034368785.1 Smithellaceae bacterium
ACACCAGAATCGTCTTTATCGGGCCTTGTGTGGCCAAGAAAAAGGAGATTCTCGATCCGGCAGTTGCCGGCATTGTGGATTCCGTCCTTACTTACGATGAGCTGGTGAAAATGTTTATTGACAGTCTGATCCCATACGCGGATTTGCCGGAGAGTGACTTTGACGGCCCGAAAAGTCGCCTTGGACGATCCTTTCCCATCCCCGGCGGTCTTCTTTTGACCAGCGGCTTGAGTTCCGACATCCTGGAAAACACGATCATCGTCGCCGAGGGCAAGGACCGTCTCATAGAGGCCTTAACCGAGTTGGAAGAAGGCGCCAGCAAGGCCAGATTCTACGATCTGCTCTTCTGCAAAGGCTGCATAAGCGGCCCGAAGATGCTCAACAACTTGAGTTACTTCAGCCGCAAAGAAATATTGGTGGATTACATCTTAAAAAAACCGCAGGAACCTGACGCGGGCAAAACCGCGGCATTTCTATCGGGCCTGGCCGATCTGGATTTGCGCCGTGAATTCGTCACATCCCCGATATCGCAGCGGCTTCCCCCGGATGAGGAGATAGACATCATCCTGCGGGCGGTGAAGAAGTTTAAGCCGGAAGATCAGCTTGATTGCGGTGCCTGCGGTTATCAAAGCTGCCGCGAAAAAGCGATCGCCGTGTGTCAGGGGCTCGCGGAAACCGAGATGTGCCTGCCTTATCTGGTGGACAAACTCGAGGAAACCATTGAAAGCCTTCATCTGACCAATCAGGAACTGGCCTCGGCGCAGGAGAAGTTGTTCCAATCGGAAAAACTGGCCTCCCTCGGACAGCTTTCCGCCGGGGTCGCCCATGAAATAAACAATCCCCTGGGGACGATCCTCCTGTATTCCCACGTCCTCCTGGGCGAGCTGAAAAACCAGGGGGAAGTACATGACGATTTGCAGATGATCGTCAAAGAGGCCACCAGATGCAGAGATATCGTCAGGGGATTGCTTAATTTCGCGCGGCAATCCCCCATCGAAAAAAAACCGACCGGCCTGGAGCAGCTCATTTCTGACGTGGTCTCTATCTGTACGCCCCACGGGGGAACCGGGGCAGAAGTTTCCTCTGATGTTGAGGGTAACATTCCCCCGCTGATGATCGATGAACCTCAGATTAAGCAAATGCTGATAAACCTGGTAAATAACGGTATTGACGCCATCAGTGACGACGATAAAGCCGGACGGGTATCAATCCTGGCCAGATTGACCGAAGAGGGAAAGTCGGTGCTTATCATGATTACGGATAACGGAACCGGCATCCCCCAGGAACACCTTCCCAAATTGTTCACCCCCTTTTTCACCACCAAGGGTTTGGGCAGGGGCACCGGTCTCGGTCTGGCCATTGCTTACGGTATAATCAAAATGCACACGGGAGATATAAAGGTTGAGAGCGAACCGGGAAAGGGAACTACCGTAACCATCAAGCTCCCGATAATCAACGATCAATGATCAAAGAACAATGACTAACAACTAAACTAAGGAGTTTTTTTATGGAAGCAAAAAAAATCTTGTTGATCGACGACGACGTGGACATCATCCTGGCCAATACCACAGTACTTGAGAACAAGGGTTATCAGGTAATTTCCGCCTATAACGGCAAGGAAGGCCTGAAAAAGGCCCTGGCGGAAAACCCTGACCTGATCGTCCTTGACGTCATGATGTCCACCCACAGTGAAGGGTTCGACGTCTCCCGGGAACTCAGGAAGGTTCCCGCCACGAAGAACACCCCCATAATCATGCTCACGTCGGTAAACACGACGGTGCCATTTAAATTTGAGCCAGACGCAACCTACCTGCCGGTCAATATCTTCCTGGAAAAACCGGTTTCCCCGGCGGACTTGCTGTTGCAGATAGAGACGATCCTTGCTAAGTAGCGCAGCAAGAGCGCAGTTATGATGAACTCGTAAAAAGTCCAAAAACGCTGGTTTCGGGACGGCTTCGTAAAAAGTTCCGCAGGCAAGGCGCGCAAATCCGGAGGAATGAGGCGTCGGGGGAGGGGGCTTGTTCCGGAAGCCCAAAGGGATCGGAACGTGTCCCCGGAACACGCCGCAAGCCTGCCCCCGCGAAGGCGGGGGAGGGATGCAGCGCAACGCAGCATCCGGACTTTTTACGAAGTCGTCATTTTTCTCCTTCCTTTCACCAACAATCCCTCAAGAACCGGCGAATTATGCCGATGGCATATTCAGTCTGTAAAAGGGAAGATTAATTGCTTGTAAAATGCTAATGAAAAAGATAAAACTCATTGTTAATCGAAGGAGGTAGGGAAATGGTAGCCGCCACAACAACCAAAGATCTTTTGCAGCTGGTAACCTTCAGGCTTGGGGGTGAGGAGTATGCGGTTGATATCCTCAATGTGCAAGAGGTGAATAAGATGGTCGATATTACCCATGTCCCCAACGCTGTCAATTGCCTTGAGGGTGTGATCAATCTGCGGGGCCGGGTAATCCCTGTAATGAGTCTCAGAAAGAAGTTTGGTTTAGCGGAAAAAGAACTGGACGCCCAGTCGAAAATCATGGTTGTTGATGTCGGTACAACCATCGGTCTGATCGTTGATTCCGTCTCTGAGGTGCTGAGGATATCCCCCGACAGGGTAGAGCCGCCGCCGCCAATGACGAGCGGCGTTGATTCAGACTATATCAAGGGGATTGGCAAGCTGGATGACAGGATTTTAATACTTCTTGATCTAAGTAAGCTTCTTAAAAGTAGTGGCGCCGAGCAAATCGCAAATTTGGCAGCTTCGTAAAGATCCCAGATCCTGTCATTTATGGCACATTCGCTCTGCTTCGTCGCAAGGTAAGGCCGAAAACATAAGTCCGCTCCGGGCAGGTTGTCGGGTATTTGGAGGTACTGTATTGGAAAAAAACATATTAAAGCTGATCGGATACCTCGCGGATGGAAGTGATTCAAAAAGGCGTTCCGCCGCCGAGGCGCTGTCAGGCGCGGATGAGCGGGCCATATATCCCCTCATAAAGGCCCTGAGAGACGTTAACGCGGGCGTACAGGACGCGGCAATGCGCTCGCTTATATCCATCGGTGGACCGACAACCGCTTATATGGTTTTGCCCTTGCTGCGAGAGGACGCGTTTCTAAGAAACACCGCCCTGATGATTCTCAAAGAGATTGGTCCTGAGGTTATTCCTCTTCTCCGGCCTCTGCTCACGGATAAGGACGACGATGTAAGAAAGTTTGCGATTGACCTCATTATCGACATTCGCCAATGCGATTATCCGGATGACCTGATCGCGGTGCTGACCGCGGACAAAAACGCGAATGTTCGCGCATCTGCGGCAAAGGCACTGGGGGCGTTTGCTTACCGGAAGGCGATTCCCCAATTGATAAAAGCCCTTGATGATGTGGAGTGGGTGGTCTTTTCGGCCCTCGACGCCCTTTCTTCGATCAAGGATGAGCAAACAATCTCACCGATTGCCGCCCTTCTTGACAGTCCTTCTGATATCCTCAGGTACACGGCAATAGAGACCCTGGGAAAAATGGGCTTGCCTGCCGCCGGGGGAACTCTGCTGGAAAATCTTTCAAAAGCGCAGGGCATGGACAAAACTGCGTCGGTAAAAAGCCTCTTGCAGCTCGGTCTGATGCCTTCCATCCCCGGCGTCGCGGAGCTGATGCTCGATATGTACATAAATGGCGAATGGGAAGACCGCCTCATTGTCTTGAAGGGGCTCATTGCCATACGCCAGCATTCCGCCATACCGACTATCGTAGATATCGCGGGTTCGCTGGATCCCTCAATGCCGAATGAGATGGATATTCTTGCCGTCATTAAAGAGAAGCTGACAGGATTCGATTGCACCGACAGCCTCATCGGAATGCTGAATGACCCGGCCGTAAGATACAGGGCAAAGACAATCGCCATTGAGATAATCAAAGAGCAGAATTGCAAGCTGGCAGTGCCTCATCTGGTCAAGCTCTTTGAAGGCAACCTGAGGGACGTCAAAAGGGCAAGCATCCAGACGTTGAAAGAGATAAACGGCATGAATTCGGAACAATTATTTCTCGATGCCCTTGAGGACGCGGATGGGCATGTCAGAAGGACTGCCGTTGCCGCCCTTGGTAAGATAGGAGACAGCTCCGTTGTAAAACCCCTGCTCCAATTGCTTGATAATGAAACATACATAGATGTTATAGAAGAGGCCGTTAAGACCCTTTTGACCATTGACCCCCAGGAAGTCCTCTCTCACCTGAGTGAATTCGACGGGATGATAAAAGAACTTATCGCCAAACATACCCGGGACGTGGATGTTTTGGATAAGCTGATCAGGGAGGATGAACTGAACGTAAAACTCTCCGCCCTTACAAGTCTCGGTTTGATTGAGGATGAAAGGAGTCATAAACTCCTTCTTGAGGCGTTAAACGATAAGAACGCGGAGGTAAGAAAGTCCGCTTTACTGGCACTGTGCGAGCGCGGCTGTGGCATTGAGGAAATCACGCCCCTGCTTAATGACGCTGATGTCTGGGTTAGAATATACGCCATAAGGGCCCTTGGCCAGTTGCAAAGACCGGAGGCAATACAATCCATTGAACCAATGTTGAGCGCGGCCGAAATCCCCCTGGTGCTTTCGGCCATTGATGCCATAGCGCAGATTGCCTCTCCTAATAACATTGATATTTCCGGCGTGCTTACCCCCCTGTTGAATCATAAAACTTCCGTAATAAGACAGCGGGCGCAGGAGGTTACCGGCATCTCATGTTGAAACCTCTCCAGGATGTTACATTCAGGCAGTTAAGGGATTTCATCTACGAAAAGAGCGGCATTTTCATCTCCGACTCCAAGAAGTATCTGCTCGAAAACAGACTTCCCAAGCGGATTCAGGAAAGAAACCTCGGCAGTTATGAAGATTATCTTTATCTTTTGTTGTACGGCAATACGTCCGATGAACAGGCGAAGCTCTTTGATGTGGTAACAACAAATGAAACCTTTTTCTTTCGTGAACCACAGCAGCTTGATCTCTTCGTAGAGCATCTGGCGCCCGCCATCGCGAAAAATCAGGGGGGAAACAGCATCTCCATCTGGTCCGCGGCCTGTTCTACCGGAGAGGAACCCTATACCCTGTCCATGCTTCTCTTGGAAAAAGGCATCACGGTAAGAAAGGAAATATTAGCCTCTGATATAAGTGAGGAAACGATAGATTCGGCCCAAAAAGCCCTTTACAATTCCTATTCTATTAGAAATGTTCCGCCCCAGTATCTGAAAAAGTATTTTAAGCCCAACGGACAGAATCACGAGCTGTTCCCTCTGGTAAAGAATTCGGTACAATTTGCCAATATAAATCTGGTAGATGAGAAAAAAATGCGTTTTATAACCGGCAAAGATGTGATTTTTTGTAGAAATGTTCTGATTTATTTCGATGATAAGGCAAAGAAGAAGGCCGTTTCGCTTTTATATGACAGTCTTAAGCCCGGAGGTTATCTGATCATCGGTCTATCGGAAAGCCTGCACAATGTTACCAGGGCTTTCAAGCCTCTTGTCATTAACAAAACCGTTGTCTATCAGAAGGCGTGAATCATGAGAATACTGGTCGTAGATGATTGTCAGACAACACGGAAAATATTGGGGCTTTATCTTCGCTCAAAAGGGTTCGAGGTGATCTCGGCGGAAAACGGGCTTGAGGCGATTGAGAAGCTCGCGACCCAGGAGGTGAATTTGATCATGTCGGACCTCAATATGCCGTATATGGATGGCATTGAACTTGTCAAGACGCTGAAAAATGACCCAAACTGGTCGCATATCCCGATTCTGATTGTTACAACCGAGGCCGACCCGGTGGAAAGAGAAAAGGCGTTTACGGCCGGGGCATCCGGGTATCTGGTAAAGCCGGTCACCGCGGAGGCGATCTCTTTTAATATCAAGGAAATAATAAAAGATATATTTAAGAAAAGGGGGAGTCATGACTGATTATAAAATGAAGATATTGGTTGTTGATGACTTTGCCACCATGAGGCGTATCGTCAAGAACATCTTGAGGCAAATAGGATTCGAAAATATCGAAGAGGCGGAAGACGGAGAACAGGCATTCGCTAAGTTGAAAACCGGCAATTTCAAGTTTGTGGTATCTGACTGGAACATGCCTAATCTCGATGGGCTGGGACTGCTTAAAAGGGTTAGAAGCGATGAAGACCTCAAAGATCTGCCTATTTTAATGGTCACCGCGGAGGCGGAGAAGGAAAAGGTCGTGGAGGCGATTAAGGCCGGGGTCAGCAGCTATGTCGTAAAGCCTTTTACCGCGGAAGTGTTGAAGGAAAAGATGGACAAGGTCTTGAGTAAGATGAGTGGCTGACGTGCGATCATGACGGGTTATTACATCAACCCGTGAAGCAAGATAATTACTGGGGGCATCATGCCTGATGAGTTTGACGAAATCATCTCGGATTTCCTGACGGAAGCTGAAGAGTCTTTGGACACGATTGATCCGCTTTTTGTGGAACTCGAGATCCGAGGCGACGACAAGGAGATGTTAAACGAAATCTTCCGAAGCATGCACACCATTAAAGGCGCGGCGGGATTCCTGGGATTTCAACCGGTTGTTGATGTTGCCCACAGCTCGGAGAGCATCCTGAAGCGATTAAGGGACGGCGAGATCGTATTATCCACGCCGTTGATGAATGCGATTCTTAAAAGCGTGGATATGCTCCGGCTCCTGCTCAAGCACATCAAGCTCAGAGACGGGGTGGTCGAAGATATAACCCCGTTGCTTATTGAACTGGAAGCCGCGTTAAATAACGCTAAATCTCCCGTTGGTCAGGAAAGAGAAGATGTTTTACCGTTCGCGACGGTTTCCCCCGCGTCCCCTGGCGTAAAAGAGACAGGCAATCCCTCCTTGACGGCCAGTCTTCCTGTTGAGGCGGCCGGGTCGGAGGTTGAACCGGTCAGCCCGGATAAAACAGGCCAGCCGGAAAGAACTCCTCCCCCCGTGTCATTGGCCGAATCAATCCAAACCCTGAGGGTGGACACAGACAAGATTGACAAGGTGATGAACCTGACGGGAGAGGTTGTTCTGATCAGGAACCGGCTTTTAAATCTCGTGAGTTATCTTGGCAGTGCCTATCCCGATGATTCCTACGTGAACAACCTCGATGAGACCGTGTCGTTTCTGGACCTGGTCACCTCGGACATGCAGCTGTCTGTCATGAAAATAAGGATGCAGCCCATAAAGAAGGTCTTCGGCAAATTCCCCCGTCTGGTCAGGGATATCGCGGGTGCCCTGAATAAGGACGTTGACCTGCAGATATCGGGGGAGGAAACGGAAGTCGACAAAACGGTAATAGAACATATCGGCGACCCCCTGGTTCATATCATCAGGAACGCCGTCGATCACGGTATTGAATCCAAAGAAGAGAGACGAAAAAAGGGCAAACCGGAAAAGGGGACCATTTCGATCAACGCCTATCAGAAAGGCAATAAGATCGTTGTTGTCGTTACCGATGACGGCAAGGGAATCGACGTCGAGCGGGTAAAACACAAGGCCCTGGAAAAGAAGCTGATAACGGAGGAAGAGGCCGCGAGAATGACCGACGAAGCGGCAGTCAATCTCATTTTTCTGCCGGGCTTCTCCACGCAGGATGTGGCGACGGAACTGAGCGGTCGTGGCGTGGGCATGGACGTGGTAAAGACAAATATCTCCAAGCTCAACGGCTATGTAGAGGTGATGACGACGAAAGACGTCCGTTCCGTTTTCGTGATCACCATCCCGCTGACGCTTGCCATCATTGAAACCCTGATGGTTCGAGCCGGGAGACTCAGGTACGCCGTACCCCTCAGCCCGGTGGAAGAAATTACGCGCATTTCCGCGAAAGAAATGCATGACGTGATCGGAAACAGAATTATAAGCATCAGGGACAGGGTGTATCCGATCTACAACCTTTCGAACGTCCTGGGAGATCAGGCTGTCCCGGACGCCGATTGCGGCTATGCCGTTATTGTCTCACTCGGAAGCACCCAGTTCTGCCTGGCCGTAAATGAGCTTTTGGGGCGGGAAGAGGTTGTCATCAAGAACATCGAAGGCGTGGACAACAATTCGTCCTCGATCCTCGGGGCGACCATCACCGGCGACGGCAAGGTCGTTTTGGTCCTCGATCTGGGAAATATCTCAAGGCAGCTATTGACGACGTCAAAGGGGAGGGTTTGATGAAACAATATATAGGGTTCTTCTTAAACAAAAGCGAATATACGATTCCCATTCTGGATGTTCAGGAGATCATCAATCTGCCCGTGATAACCAGAATGCCGCAAGCCCCTTCATATATCGAAGGGGTTACAAATTTGCGCGGCCACGTGATCCCCGTCCTGGATCTCAAAAGTCTGATAAATTTACCCGGAAGCGGAAGCAACGGCAACAAGGTCATTGTAGTGTCCAGCGGGAAGAGGGTTTTCGGCGCTGTCGTTGATGACATAAGCGGGGTCATTAATATTGATGAATCCACGATAGAGCCTTGCGATCAGGTCTTCGAAGGCAGCATTGAACAGGTGGAAGGAGTGGCAAGACTCGACGATCGACTGGTTGTGTTGCTCAACCCCCGGAAACTGGTTCCGGGCGATTGTCTGGATATACTGGATAACTACGAAAACATTACGGAAATAGAAGGCGGCAGCAAGGTTGAAATAACGAAAACCGTCCATTCGATGGCCGGAGAGATGAAGGTGACGGAGGTTCACGACGCGAAGGAGTTTTTTGAAAAGAGCGGGATACCGACTCACGACCCGAGATACCTGCTGCTTGATGACATTATGATCTTTATGGCCGCCATTACGGGAAAGGATTATGAAAAGGCCGATGAGGCCATCGAGGCGATAATAAAAAAGGGTCAGAACAACCTTTTCAAGGAGGTGGGTCGCGTCACCAGAAAACTGCATGATTCAATCTTAAGTTTTAAGGAATCATTAGACCCGCGGCTTAAGGATATTGCCGAACATGAGATGCCCACCGTGGTGGAGAGGCTCAATTTTGTCATCGATAAGACGAAGGAGGCGGCGGACAACACCATGGGCATCGCGGAAAAACATCTTCTCGTCATGGACGAGCTGGCCAATCATCTCAGGGGCATTGAGGGACCGGCAGGGTCAATCGCCTATCTGAAAGACTTCAAAAATGTCCTCGAAGATGATTTGATAAAGATTATCACGGCCCAGTCTTTCCAGGATCTTACGGGGCAGACCATTAAAAAGGTGATCACCCTGGTCAGCGACATTGAGGCCGAACTGGTAAGGGTAATAAAGACCTTCGGGATAAAGGTGCAACTCGGCCTGGAAGCGCCGGCCGAGGCCGAGCAGGTCTCTCAGTCGGAAGTAGATGATCTATTAAAAGACCTGGGCTTTTGACGAGAGGGGTCAGGGGGCGGGGGTCAGGCAAACCTTTAGTAAAAACACCGTTAGCGGTTGAAAATAATCTATACGACTCGAGAGGGAGGCAAACAAAGATGAACTGGTTTAATGATTTGAAGGTCAGGACGAAACTGCTGGTGGTTTTCGGCGCGATCCTCGCGCTGAGCATTATCTCTTCGGGCACGGCATACTATGACCTGAAAGGCCTGAATCACGCGATTCACCAGATCGTTGAAGATCGTTACGTGAAGATTGACAAGATGGACGAGTGGAAAGCAGAAGTCCTCATGATTTCCGAGCTATTGCGAAGTATGCTGCTCGTTGAGGACCCCCGGCAGCAGGACGCCTACATGGGCAAGGTCAGGGAATTGCAGGCGTCGGTGGCCGATAAGATAAAATATTTCGACGCGAATATCCGGAGCCAGGAAGGCCAGAAACTGCTCTCCGAGCTGAAAGCCGTCCGGGAGGAATATATCAGGGAACGGGAAACACAGTACAATCTCCTGAAAGAAGGCAAGAAGAAGGAGTCCAGGGAATTGCTTCTCGGCAGCCTCACAACGAAGGAAAAGGGGTATCTGGACCGCATTGAGGAGAACATCAAATTTCAGCAGAGGCGGATGTACGAAGCGGTCAAGGAGGCGGATGCGGACTTCAGGAGAGCGATCTTTGTCCTGGCCGGCGCCGCGATACTTTCCTTTATTTTGATAATCTTTTATGTCTCCACCCTCACCAGGACCATCTCCACGCCCCTCATCAAATGCGCCTCGATGGCGGAAAGGCTGTCCGCAGGGGATTTGACCCACGACAGCGCCTTCGACACGAGGACCGTCTCCAGGGACGAGACAGGCCGACTCGTCTCGGCGATGAAGGAAATGCAGGACAAATGGAAAGAAATGGTCCGCGAACTTAAATCCACGTCCGACACCCTGGCCTCGGCGAGCCAGGAACTCAGCGCCTCGTCGGAGCAGATGTCCCGAGGCGTTTCCGAGCAGTCGGGCCGGGCCTCCCAGATCGCCGCCTCCTCGACGGAGATGTCCCAGACGGTGATTGACATTGCCAAGAACGCCTCGAACATTGCCACTTCCGCGACGGAGACCTCGAAGACCGCGAAAAGCGGGGAAGAGATCGTAAACAAATCGGTGGAGGAGGTCAAGGCCATCGCCCAGACCGTAAGCGAATCGGCCGGGCTGATGGCGTCTCTGGGCGAGCGCTCCAAACAGATCGGCGATATCGTCCGGGTCATCAAGGACATCGCCGATCAGACCAATCTCCTGGCCTTGAATGCCGCCATCGAGGCGGCCCGGGCCGGGGAGCAGGGTCGGGGATTTGCCGTGGTGGCCGACGAGGTGAGGAAGCTGGCCGAGCGGACGACAAAGGCTACTTCAGAGATCGGCGGCATGATCGGGGCGATCCAGGACGAGGTCCAGCAGGCCGTGGTTTCCATGAATGAGGGCACCAAGCGCGTCGAGATCGGCGTTCAATATTCCGCGAGCGCCGGATCCGCCCTGCACGATATCGTGGTGAGCGTGGACAACCTCCAGTCGATGGTGCAGCAGATCGCCACCGCGACGGAACAGATGTCCTCCGTGTCGGAACAGATCAGCGGCGACATAGATACGATCGCGAGCGTTTCCAAGGAAACCTCGTCCGGCTCCGATCAGATCGCCGAATCATCCTCTGATCTGGCCAGGCTGGCGACTATATTGTCCGGGCTGGTGACCAGATTCAAGGTTTGAAGTGGCATGGCCGTGGCATGGCCGTCTCGGCCATGATTATCCACGGGCGGGACGCCCGTGCTACTAGGGAATGTTTATATGGTCAAGGTTCTTATCGTCGATGACTCTGCTTTCATGAGAAATGCCTTGTCGAGCATGCTGTCATCGGATCACGAGATACAAATAGTCGGCACTGCGCGTGACGGCATCGAGGCGATTGAAAAGGTTGCCACTCTGAAGCCTGATATCGTCACGATGGATATTGAGATGCCCAAGATGGATGGTCTTACCGCCCTCAGGCATATCATGGAGAAGACTCCCGTGCCCGTGATCATGGTAAGTTCCCTGACTTCAGACGGGGCAAAGGCCACCCTTCACGCACTGGAACTGGGCGCGGTGGATTTTATCCCGAAGAATCTCTCTGAACTGTCGGTAAATATCGTGAAGATCAAAGAAATGTTGATTGACAAGATAAAGCAGATCGGCAGGAAGGGTCACACCAGGACGATGGCTAGAAGGAAATTGTCGATTATAGAACCTGATCCATCCAGATATGTGGTTCCCATTAGATCCGCGGAGAGGAAAATAGGCATTGTGGCGATTGGAACTTCCACCGGGGGGCCGGGGGCCTTGCAGCAGATCCTTCCGCTTCTTCCCAAGGATTTTCCCGTTCCGATTGTTATCGCCCAGCACATGCCGCCTAACTTTACCAGACCTTTCGCGGAAAGGCTTGACCAGTTGAGCAAAATAAGCGTGAAAGAGGCGGAGGAGGGGGACTCTCTCAGGCCCGGAATGGCGCTGGTGGCGCCGGGCAGGGGGCATATGCGGCTGAAGCGGTTGCGGGGCATAGATACACAGGTCAGCATTTCCGAGTCCCAGGGTGACCACGTTTATCGGCCTTCCGTGGACGCGCTGGCTTCCTCCGTTTCCGAGTATTATCCCGGAAGGGCGCTGGGCCTTATCCTCACGGGCATGGGAAATGACGGACTTAAAGGGTTCACCGCCCTTAAAAAGTCCGGGAGCAGGATTTACGCGCAAGATGAGATGTCCTGCGTGGTTTACGGCATGCCCAGGGCGGTGGTCGAGGCGGGTCTCGCGGATAAGATTTTATCCCTCGAAGAGATTGCCGGGGAACTGATTAATTCAGTCTGACCGGAGAGTTATTAAGGAATGACCGTTTTTTACTGGGTCGTCATTATATGCTCGGGCGTTGCCGTGGGCAGCGACGAAGTTGTTGACAAAAGCAGGCTGGTGTTGTAGCAATCCCGCGGCGTACGCGATTGGCAAGGTTTTCCATCTTTCTTCGTTGTCGGCCGCGTTTTTTTTAAGCGGCCTGCCCGGACAGTTTGAGCCGTGTTAGAAAAGTCCAACCCGAATTACTCAACTCATAAAGGAGGAAGCAGATGAAAAGGGATCAGCTCAAAAAAAATGTTGCCTTGTTTTGTTTGTGGTCTTTTCTCGCCTTCCTGGCCTTCCCGGCGCTTGATGCCGTGCAGGCGCAGGTTAAACCTAAGGAGGAGAAGCCAGCAGTAGCCCCGGCTCCGGCCCCGGCCAAAGCGGAGGCGGCCAAGCCCGAAGCGGCGAAACCGAAGGCGGCGGAGGCTAAAGCCAAACCGGCGACGGCCAAGCCCGCCGCGGCAGCCAAGGCCAAGCCGAAGGGTCCCCAGAAGCTGATCATTGCCCAGGGGACGGACGTCCTCTCCATGGACACCAATCACGTCACGGACGCGCCGAGCTTTACCGTGCTGGATCACATGGTCGAGACCCTGCTCGAATTGACCCCCTCCGGTGAGATTGGCCCCCAGTTGGCGGAGAAATGGGAGGTCTCGGCGGACGCGACGGAATACACCCTTAAATTGAGAAAGGGCGTCAAATTCCACGATGGCTCGCCCTTTAACGCCGAGGCGGTAAAGGTCAACCTGGACCGCCGGATGGATCCCAAGGCGGCCACCAAATTCGGGTTGCTCGTGGCCCCGATCGCCGCGGTAACCGTGGTGGATGAGTTTACCATCAAGATAAAGACCAAATTCCCCTATGCGCCGATGCTGGCCAATCTGACCCATCAGGCCAATGCTATTCAGGGCCCGGCCTCTATCAAGGCCTCCTGGGAGAAGCCGGTGACGAAACCGGTCGGCACTGGTCCCTTC
>JAXMLI010000053.1:0-4892 GCA_034368785.1 Smithellaceae bacterium
TATAAATCCCGTCAGGCGGCGGTTAATACCGCGAGCGAGCTTCAGCTCAATGTTTCTCAGATCTGGCAGTTTATGACCGACGCGTCATTGACCAGGGATAAGAGAGTCATTGAGAAAGAGGCAAAGCCAAAACTTCAGGCGGCATCTCAGGGCATTGACAATTTAATAAAGCACTATAAGGACATGCCGGAAATTATTAAACAACTCGATATCTTGAGGGCGGATCTGGCCGGGCTTTATGAAATGGGCAACAGGATGTTTTCCGCCTATATGAAAGATTTGAATAGCGGCAACAGGGTAATGAAAGATTTTGATGAAATAGCCAATAAGGTCATTCAAGAGGCTAACGATATCGGCAAAACGGTAGGGAAACTCGCGGAAGATGATTATCTGGAAATGCAGCGGATGGCCATCCGGGCAATAAGGGTAACGGTGATTATTTTTGTCATTATCATCCTTTTTGGCGCGGGGGTCTTTTTTCTCGCTGACCGTACGATAAGAAAACCCCTGTTGAATATGGCAGACATTGCGGGAAGAATAGCCATCGGCGATATTAACCAGAAGGTCCTCTTCCGCTCAACCGACGAGATTGGCAGCCTGGCAAACTCCTTTCGGGGCATGATCGACTACATCAGGGGCATTGCCGATGCTGCCGAGGCGATAAGCAGGGGAGACCTGAGAGTCGTAGTTAAACCCGCGTCAGAAAAGGATGTCCTCGGAAACACCTTTACCGCGATGACGGAAAATCTTGAACAGATCGCCGCCGCCGCGGATACCGTAAGCAAAGGAGACCTGACCGTTACACTGACGGTGCGGTCCGAGAAGGATGTCCTGGGACAGGCATTTTCCGCCATGATCCGGAACTTGAGACAGTTGACCATGGAAATACAGGAGAGCATCAATGTTCTTTCGTCGTCGGCCAGCGAAATCATGGCCACAACGTCTCAGCTTGCCTCCAGTTCAGTTGAGACCGCCACTTCGATAAATGAGACGACAACCACGGTGGAAGAGGTGAAGCAGGTTACCGCCGTTTCCACCCAAAAGGCCGGCAATGTATCGGAAACCGCGCAAAAGACGGCGCAATTTGTTCAGGGCGGCAGGAAGTCCGTGGAAGATGTGATTAACGGAATAAATAAGATAAAAGAACAAATGGAGTCTATTGGACTGAGCATCATGAGACTGAGCGAACATAGTCACGCCATCGGAGAAATTATCAATTCAGTTAAGGATATCGCCGAGCAGTCGAATCTGCTTGCCGTAAACGCGTCGATAGAGGCCGCGAAGGCGGGCGAATATGGAAAAGGCTTTGCGGTGGTTGCCCAGGAGGTTAAGAGCCTTGCCGAGCAGTCAAAACAGGCGACAGCGCAAATCAGAACAATCCTTGCGGATATTCAAAAGGGAATAAGCGCCGCGGTGATGGTCGCGGAACAGGGCAGCAAGGCGGTAGATGCAGGCGTAAAACAGTCCGCGGTGGCAGGAGAGGCCATCAGAACCCTCGCCGCCACCATCAATGAGGCGGCAACGGCCGCGACACAGATTGCCGCGTCAAGTCAACAGCAATCGCTGGGGATGGACCAGATTGTAATCGCGATGGAGAATATCAAGCAGGCCAGCAGCCATAATGTGGGAAGCACCAGGCAGGTCGAGACTGTCGCACAGAATCTCAATGAATTGGGACAGAAACTCAAACAACTGGTGTCACGCTATCGGGTATAGTGGTTCATTTTTCTCCTTTTTTTACGGGTTCGTGAATAGTGACATGAACATCAAAGGCGATGACTTTTTAAAGAGACTCCTGGCCACCTTTGCGGTGGAGGCGCAGGAACACGCGAAGGCTATCTCCACAGGACTTATCGCGATTGAGAATGCCGCGGACGCGAAAGGGCGGGCCGCCCTTATCGAGACCATTTACCGTGAGGCGCACAGCCTCAAAGGGGCGGCCCGTTCAGTCAGCAACAGCGACATCGAGGCCGTCTGTCATTCCCTTGAGAGTATCTTTTCCCTGCTCAAACGCAAAGAACTGGCCCTTGGCGATGAGTTATTCGATTTGCTTCATCAGGGGGCTGACCTTCTCCAGCGGCTCGTTTCCACGGTCGGCGTCGAAAAACAGCCCGCGGAAAAGGCCGTGATCAGGGAGATGATCAAGTCCTTCGAAAATGCGTCGAAGGGGGTTAAAATCACGGGCGCGCAACCACCGCCTCTTCAGGAATCTCCTATGCCCCAACAGGAGACGGACAGCGTGATTATTCCCAAAATTGACGTCCCGCCTGTGGCCCAAACCGCGTCCGCGCAGGTTACAGATACGATAAGGATCGCGGTTTCCAGACTGGAGTCACTTTTAAGGCAGACCGAAGACCTCATTCAGCTCAAACTCTCTGCGGGACATCGCTTGAATGAATTAAAGAATATGAGCGCGACCCTGGCGTTATGGAAGAAAAAGAGGGAAGAGACGGACAATCTTATCAAGCGGATCGGCGAATCAACAGAGGAAAAGGCGATTTCGGATAAAATCAGCGGATATGAACTCGCGAAACTATATGATTTCCTTGAATATAACGATACGTGTCTGAGGTCAACGGACAGCAATTTATCGTTGATCGTGCATTCCGCCCTGCAAGACCAGAGGATGATCAGCATCGCGATGGATACCCTGCTGGAAGGAATGAGAGCGGCGCTCATGCTTCCCTTCTCCTCGCTCTTCGAAACATTTCCCATGTATGTAAGGGATATCGCGCGGCAGCAGGGCAAACAGGTCCGGCTGACCATTACAGGAGATGACATTGAGGTTGACCGCCGGGTCCTGGAAGAGATGAAAGACTCATTTAACCATCTGATCAGGAATTCCGTTGATCACGGCATTGAAAAGCCTGATGAGCGGACAGGAAAAGGTAAGCCCCCGCAGGGATTGCTGGCCATCAGCGTGTCTCCAAGAGAGGGAAATAATGTTGAGGTTGTTATTTCAGATGACGGCGCGGGTATTAATACGGCAAGGCTTAAATCATCGGCTCTGAAACATGGAATCGCTCTGCCTGACGCCCTGGACAAAATGGATGAGCAGGACCTCATTTCTCTGATGTTTCATTCCGGGTTGTCCACAAGCTCCATCATTACCTCCCTTTCCGGAAGGGGTATCGGACTCGCGATTGTCCGCGAAAAGGTGGACAAGCTGGGCGGGAATATATCGGTTGAGACCATTCCCGGCCAGGGGACCAGATTTATCCTCATCCTCCACATGACCCTGGCATCATTCAGGGTAGTTGTTGTGCGGGCGGGCGAGAGCCTTTTTGCGATTCCCACGATGAATATTGACATGGTAGTCAGGGTAAATAAACAAGAAATAAAGACGGTGGAGAACCGGGAGACGATGCAATTCAGCGGACAGGCCATTCATCTGATCAGGCTCGCGGAGGTAATCGGCCTGCCGGCGGGAACAGCGGATGAAGAGGGGAATTTGCAGGCGGTCGTGGTGAGTTTCGCGGAGAATCGGATTGCCTTCAGTGTGGATGAAATTGTCACCGAGCAGGAGGCGTTTGTAAAGGGATTGGGCAAGCAACTGAGACAGGTGAAAAATATCGCGGGCGTAACTGTTCTCGGGTCCGGGAAGATCGTGCCGGTGCTCAATGTTCCCGATATTATCAAGTCTGTTGTCAACAGAACAGCCGCTGCTGTATCCATGCCTCCTGAGGACCGGGAGTCGGAAAGGAAAAAAAGGTCTATCCTGGTCGTGGAAGACTCGATCACCGCGAGAACGCTCCTGAAAAACATCCTGGAACTGGGAGGATTTGCCGTAAGAACCGCCGTTGACGGCATAGATGCCCTGACGGTGCTTAAGGCGGATGACTTTGACCTGGTGGTGTCGGATGTAGAGATGCCCCGAATGAACGGATTTAACCTTACCAGAAAGATAAGGGCCGATAAAAGGCTGTCGGAAATGCCGGTAATCCTTGTGACCTCCCTTGAATCAAGAGAGGACAGAGAAATGGGAATTGATGCGGGGGCAAACGCCTATATCGTTAAGAGCAGTTTTGACCAGGGCAACTTACTGGAAGTGATAAAGAGGTTTCTATAACCCCCACAGGATTTGACGACTTCGTAAAAAGTCCGGATGCTGTGTTGCGCTGCATCCATCGTCATTGCGGCGTACGTAAATGTACGCCTCATTCCTCAGGATTTGCGCGCCTTGCCTGCGGAGCTTTTTACGCAGTCGTCGTTTTCGGCTCATTTTTTGACTTTTTACGAGTTCATCGAAATTAGAAGGAGGGGAGATCATGTCACAGATCAGCATCGGCGGAACCATGGAAGAGGTCATCACGTCCGAGGAATTTACACTTGATAAGGCGCGCGAAATTCTGAAGGACGAAATCGTGGCTGTGATCGGCTACGGCGTCCAGGGGCGGGGACAGGCGCTGAACATGAAAGACAACGGCATCCGCGTCATCGTGGGAGAAGGGGACTACAACTGGCAGAAGGCCATTGACGAGGGCTTCGTTCCCGGCGAAACGCTTTTTCCGCCGATCGAGGCGGCCCGGCGCGGAACAATCATCCAGTATCTCCAGTCCGATGCGGGCCAGAAGGCCATGTGGGCGGAGCTGAAACCCACCCTGACGACAGGCAAGGCCCTCTATTTTTCCCACGGGTTTTCCATCGTCTATAAGGAGCAGACCGGTGTGATCCCGCCGCCGGACATCGACGTGATCCTGGTCGCCCCCAAAGGCGCGGGCCGCACGGTCCGCGACAATTACCTGGCCGGAAGCGGCATCAATTCCAGCTACGCCGTTTTCCAGGATCATACCGGAAAGGCCCTGGAGCGGACGCTGGCCGTGGGGCTCGCCATCGGGTCGGGATATCTGTTTCCCACCACCTTTGAAAAAGAGGTGTACAGCGATCTGACC
>JAXMLI010000054.1:0-8558 GCA_034368785.1 Smithellaceae bacterium
GGCGCTGGGTCAATCTTGCAGATTGAACCAAGACATTACTAGGGCTGGTTCAACCTTGTGGCTGGTGCAATCTTGCAGATTGCACCGCAACACTAATCTAAGGTTCAATCTACAAGATTGAAGCAGCGGTCGGGTTTTAGCAATTACTAAAGCTCCCGCCATCCGGCAACGTGCCTGGCGAACTCCTCCTGAAAGGAAGGCCGGCGGCGATTGTCCTGCTTGACTTTTCCTGCGAAGGTTCGCCAGCGTTCTTCTGCTTCGAGAACGTCCACCAAGACATGCCGAATCTTGGCCATCACCTTGGCCTTGCGGGCATACTCCTTCCACGTGGCATTTACGTTCAGGTTGCCAAGACCGGATAGATAAAATTTGAGAATCTCCTCGGGGAAACGCTCTTCCAGTTCCTTCGCTGCCTGGAGTTCATCGCCCCCATCCCAGTCACGGGCGGGGTAGCTTTGCTTGCTCAGCACAGCCAGCGCTTCCGCATACTCCTGGCGGTGCATGCGGATTTTCAGCCGCTCTGAGGCCCATGCGTCGCCCAACCGATCGAGAACCCGTTGTTGAAACATTGACCATTCCGCAGCCGTGCATACCTTGTTGAATGCCTTGTATTTCTCCAAGGTGAGCCGGTCCGTTGCCTGGGCAAACTGCAAGGCGAGATACTCCTCGCGATTTCCCGATTCTTTAGCGCGCAGAGCGAGAAACTCGCGCAGCTCATCCATGCGCCCCCGGCCTTGCTTCAACCCCTGTTCGGCAATGACAATAGCCTTTTCCTTTTCGCCGGTTTCCCAGTAAAAAATGGCCAGATCATGGAAATCCGCGCCGAGTTCCAGGGATTGATGTCGCAACGCGAGATATTTTTCCCGGTCCCCGAGTTTTCGGTAGATATTGCGGGCATGGCGTATTTTCCATTCTCCCTTCATGGCCTCAAACGCTTCCGCCAACCGCCGCCAGTCATCATCTACATAACAGGCGGCATAGACCAGATCGTAAAGTGCATCATCCAGACCGGCGTTGCCGCTGGCGATATAAGGAAGAACCTCCGCCAGCAGCTCTTGCCGCATGTCGGTCGGCACTTTATTTGTGGCAAGTTTTTCCTGAAGTTCATGCAGCAGGTTGCCGACACGATCCACCAGGTCATAATCGCCGCCGCCGTACTCATCCAGTTCTTCAAGATCCGGGACAAGCTCCTCCCAGAGCGCCAGGGCAACCTCCCCCTCCGAGTTTATGTTCTGTTCCGGGGACATGGCGACATGCATTTTCAAATAGTCGAAGGACTCGCGGCGCGCATCGGGCCTTGAGGCCACCAATCGGACGATGAGATCCCTGAGCGTCTCAGGCGAGGCGGCGGCCAAAAGATCGGCAAGAGGATCCTGGTGTTTCGTTTTCTTCGTCATATCTCGTCACCTTGTAATGTTAAACTTGACAGCCAGTAGGATGGGCAAAGCGTAGCGTGCCCATCATCATGTCTGGAATATCGCCAGGGAGGTGTGAATTGCGTTCAATCAGGAGCGGTCGCCGCCCTGCGGTAACCGCTGTTGTTCCGTAAGCCACGACTAATTGGCTAGGGATTGCCCATCCCACCTCAATTGATGGGCACGCTACGCTTTGCCCATCCTACACCTACAAGATTGAACCAGCGTTCGAGAACCAAATGACCGAATAATCTATTTGCCAGAACGCACCGGAAGCGCCCGGGTGGAGGGTGTAATAGGACTGGGATGATACCAGTACCGCCCGCCACCGCCGCTGCCGAAATTGACGGCGGCGGCGTCTGAACCGCGTGTTTCTGAAGCCCACACCCAATAACAAGTAAGAAGAATCAATTCCGTTAAATGCACATCAGATCCACAGGCAGACCTGTAAGTTTTAGCCCGATCATACAACCTCGCCAGTTCATCCTGGGTCGGCATCCGCCAGTCCGTGTAACCGCCCCCGCGATAGTTCTCGCAATAGGATTTGGCGTTCGCCCAGTTGATATTGCTCCCGTTGTCCTTCGCCGCCCACATCAGGCCCGTTCGCGTGTCCAGTACCGTCCCGTCGTCATAAGCGATAACCCGTCCGTCTTTGCCGATTTCCTTCCGGGCAAGCAATCTTGCCGCCTTTTCGCTTGTCTCCCGCGCTACGGTCACCTCGTGCTTGATTTTACCGAACTGCTCGATTTCAGCAAATTCCCTAGGCGTCTCCAGACCAAATTCTCGCGTTTCCTTCGTCCCCGGATGGGTTACCCGCGCCGCCGTCAGCTTCGGGCTGAGTGTTGCCGCTTCTTCGATCTGAAAGAGTCCCTCGGCCTTCAAGTATGTCCTCGTCCGGTAGAAGTCTTTGGCGCTATTGATATCCGTATAATTCCAATATTGTGACCAGGATTTACCGCCCTGTTGCAGACGGAGGGGGAACCGGCTGTTATCCGCATCGGGCGCTCCCAGGTCAACCGTCATGGCGCCCCCCTCGGGGAGGGTGAATTTGCGCGCCTGCAAGTCCTGGAGGCGCCTGATAAAAGGCGCCAGCACCCGGATTTGTTGCCCCAGGTACGATACCTTCGCCTCGGCGAGTTTCAGGGTCTCCTCCTTTTTGAGCATTTCCACGGCCTCGCCCTTTTCCGTCTCTGCCTCTTTCACCTGACGATCATAGGCCGAGATTCTTTGATTGTATTCTCTTGTGGTCTCGAAGGCGTCTTTCGGGGCCGGCGCCGACGGCAGCTTTGCCGTCGTCAGGGCGCGCTGCTGGGCGTAGGCGGCCGTCAGGTTTTTTGCATTCTCCCCGTACTGGTAATCGAGACGCCCCTTCAGATTGGCGATTTCCTGTTTCAGGTCATTCACTTCCGTCATGGCCTGCCTCAGAGAAAGGCTGTCATCTATCACGACCCATTGATCCTGCGTCAACTGCGCCTTCCGCGCCAAGTCGTTCCACCTTTGCTCATTTTCCAACTGGGCGCGTTTGACCCGATCCTGTTCCGCCGTCAAGGCCGCCGCCTCTTCCCGCTTGGCTTTTTCCTGCTCCGCCCGGGTCCGGTCGATCCTTTCCGACATCTCCCGCTCCTTAGCGAGGCGATCCGCCTCGGCCTGGCTCAGTTCACCCCTGGCTTTCAGGGACTGCTCCTCCCGGAAGAGGCGCTGGCGATCCCGCTCTCGCTCCAGGGCCAGGGCCTGAGTATTGAGTTCTTCCAGACGTTTGACCTCGGTGCTTTTCAGATTGGCCAGTTTGTCTTCCAGTTCCCTCATCTTTTTTAAGGCGGCATCCCGTTCTTTCAAGGCGCCTTTATCTCGCATAAAGACCTCGATCTGCCGATTCAGGACGGCGGTGTCCACGGTGATCTTCGCCTTGACGGTCACGTGGACAATCCTTGCTTTGATGACAATGGACGGCACCCCGAGAACCTGGGACTGTAGCACCCCGGAGGCAAGGGCCGTAACCTCGTCTTTGGCCAGTACGTAATTTTGCACGACGGTGAGGGTAGAGATGAAGATTCCCGCTTCCTCCACCGCAAGACGCTTGGCCTTCTGCAGGGCAAAGGCCTCGACCTGCTCCTGGCTCTGATCCCGACCGACGATCTCCTCCACTTCCTTCTCGAAGACTTTGATCTCCGCAAATGCCGGATATACGGCGATCAAGACAACCAAAATGAATACGCAAAGCGACAACCAGAGCCTACTCTTTTGAGACATGATGATCTTGCCCTCCTTCCAGTGGATGTGGAAAAATGAATTTTTCAATCGGCGCGCTAAGCAGAAACGAGAGCTTCCTGGCCATTTTCAGGCTGATGGATCTGCGCCCGTGTTCCATATTGGAAATGTGCTGCCGGGGGATTCCATCGAGCGCCTCGCCTAACTGAAGTTGCGTCAACCCCTTGTTCTCACGATAAATGCGCAGGTAGGTCCCCGGCGTCATCTTCTCCTTAACTCCTTTGTACCACTGCGTTTCAAAGGCATCGACCAGATTATCCCCGTCATCTTCGATAAGGCTAAGCTCCGGCCCATACTCTTCTTTTAAGACATCCATCAGCCTCGGCGGAATCGCCGTGCCCCTGATGCTGATTTCAATACGGGGCGTTTTCACGACTGCCTGCATAATACACCTCTATAATCAATGTTTTCTCTTCACAATACCAGCAAGCCACCCACTTCCGAGCCAAATGGCAATGGTACATGTCTTTGCCGATCCTGCTGTAATTACGCCAACCAGGTTGAACAGGGCCTTTCTCCCTCAAGTCTTCAAGCAGCGCCGCCAGGTTTTCCTGGGCGAAGCCGGGCATTTTCTCGGCGTCTTTGAGCGCTTTCTTTTTGAGTGATACCCTGAACATGGTCGCATTGTAATCAATAAATGGTTATACGTCAAGGGCAAATATGGCGTCAGAATTGCCTCAAATCTTCTGTAGAGGTAATCGGGGACAGCCACTAGATAATCGGGAACATCCACTCATTTTGCGGTGAACAAATAAGTATCGCCGACCCCTGTTTTTCCCAGGTGAAATATCTCTTGACAGGCAAAAACGGCCCCCCTATAGTCCGGCTAGGCGAAAGCTATGTCTTGGCAACTTATCAACTCAACCGATAAATAAAGGAGAGAGAAAAGATGAAGAAAATTGCCCGGGAGACTTCAACACAAAGACGTTCATTTCTGAAGAAGGCCGGCGCGGGCCTCGCCGCTGGCGTGGGCCTCGCCGCTGGTATAGGCATTGCGGCGCCGTCAGTTCAAGCCCAGCCTACCCTCCGCTGGCGTCTCGCCTCCAGCTTTCCCAAGTCGCTGGACGCGCTAATCGGCCCCGCCGAGGCGTTCGCCAAGATGGTGGGCGCCATGTCCGGCGGTAAGTTTACCATCACCATCCACCCGGCCGGCGAACTCGTCCCCGCCTTCGGCGTGGTTGACGCAGTGCAGAACGCCACCGTCGAGTGCTGCCATACCGCGCCCTACTATTTCTTCGGCAAGGATGACACCTTCGCGCTGGGGACGGCCATCCCTTTCGGCCTCAACTCGCGCCAGATGACGGCCTGGATGTTTGAGGGCAACGGTTTGCCGCTGATGCGCGAGTTCTTAAAGAGCTACAACATCATCAACTTCCCCATGGGCAACACCGGCGCCCAGATGGGCGGCTGGTACCGCAAGGAAATCAAGTCGATAGCCGATATGAAGGGGCTGAAGATGCGCACCGCCGGCCTCGCCGGAAAGGTGATGGAGAGGCTCGGCGTGGTGACGGTAAGCATGCCCGGCGGAGAGATCTATACCTCGCTGGAGAAGGGCACGATCGACGCCACCGAGTTTGTCGGCCCCTACGACGACCAGAAGCTGGGCTTCTACAAGGTGGCGCCCAACTACTACTATCCGGGCTGGTGGGAGGGCAGCGCGCAGTGCGACCTCTACGTCAACATCAAGGCCTACGAGGCGCTGCCGGCCGAATACAAGGCCATGATCGAGGCGGCGGCGACACGCTCGCACCTCCTGATGCAGGCCACATACGACGCCAAGAACCCCGTCGCCCTGAAACAGTTGGTGGCCGCCGGCACCAAGCTCCATCGCTTCCCGAAGGACGTCATGGACGCCGCCTTCAAGGAATCCATGGCGCTGTACGAAGAGCTGTCCGCGAAGAACCCCCGCTGGAAGAAGGTGTACGAGGACTACATCAAGTTCCGCGCCGATCAGAACATGTGGTTCCGCTTTGCGGAAGCCGGCTTCGACGACTTCATGCAGGCGCAGAGGCTTTAGGCATCACAGCACGCTCGTAAAAACCCCGTGCGGCATGAGCCGCACGGGGTTTTTACTGCTTCGCGGCCTCTGCAGACGGGGCCGACTTATTCCAATTAGCAATCTAAATGGCATTCATCTGGTAGGGTGGGTTAGGCGGGTTCTTGCCGTAACCCACCATTATTCGGTGCGTTACGCTTCGCTAACGCACGCTACACGATATGGAATTACTGCGGAGTAACTCTTGAATTAATGCGCCACGGCCCTACTTTTTTTTGGCGTCCTGTTCAATCGCCCGTCTGACCGCCTCCATCGGGTCTTCCTCCTTAACGGTGGCGGCGTCTGCCGACGGGGGCTTGTCTCCTGTCGGCTGCGGCGCAAAGAACTTCATCGGATCCTCGTCTTTTGAGCTGTACCCCCCCGTCTCGGCTTCGAGCTTGATATTCTCCAGATTAACGGCCGGCGCTTTGTCTAGCCTGCCGGTCACCAGATTGGGAAAGGCGATCACCATCGTCAGCATCACGACCTGGAGAATGATAAAGACCAGCGAGCCCTTGTAGATCTGTTCCGTCGTCACGGCCGGGATGCGCTGGTTGGTGACCCGGTCATCGTAGTCGGCCCTGGCCGCCACGCTTCTGAGGTAAAACAGGGCGAAGCCGAAGGGCGGCGTCAGGAACGAGGTCTGCAGATTCATGGCAATGATCACGCCGAACCAGATAAGGTCGATGTTCTGCTTTTCGGCTACCACCACCAGCAAGGGGACGACAATGAAGGCTATCTCGAAGAAGTCGATGAAACAGCCGAGCATGAACACCAGAAGGTTCACCGCGATCAGAAAACCCAACTGGCCGCCCGGCAACTTGTCGAACAGGTGTTCCACCCAGAGGTGGCCGTCGGCGGCGTTGAAGGTGAAGCTGAACACGGTCGCCCCGATCAGGATAAAAATGACGAAGCAGGTCAGTTTCGCCGTGTTGTCCAACGCCTGTTTGAGCAGAGCGAAATCTAGTTTCCGGCGCGAAACGGCCATGACCAGGGCGCCCAACGCACCCATCGCACCACCTTCCGTCGGGGTGGCGACGCCGATGAAAATGGTGCCCAGCACCAGGAAGATCAGGACCAGGGGCGGCAGCAGCACAAAGACGACACGCTCGGTGAGTTGCGACAGCAGCCTGAGGCGCAGCCAGCGGTTGACGAGGGCCAGCGCCAGCGCGAGGAAGGCCGCCGCCGTTACCGACAGCGTGAGAACCTCATCCATTGGCGCCTTGCCTTCCCGGCCCACCAGCGGGTTGATGATCACGTCGTGCAGGGCGGCCCAGGCGAAGGCGGCGACAGCCGAAATCACCAGTATCGCCAGCAGGGAGAGGTGCCCGCTGGCGCCGTTCGCCTCTTTATATATGCGCGCTTCCGGCGGGAGGGCGGGCACCCAATTCGGCCGGACGATGGACAAGATAACGATGAACAAGGCATACAGTCCGACCAGCATGAGACCGGGCACGATCGCGCCGGCATACATGTCGCCGACGGAGCGGCCGAGCTGGTCGGCCATGACGATCAACACCAGAGAAGGCGGGATGGCCTGGGCCAGGGTGCCGGAGGCGGTGATGACGCCGGTGGCGATGCTCCGGTTGTAACCGTAGCGCAACATGATGGGGAGAGAGATCAGCCCCATCGAGATGACGGCCGCCGCCATCACCCCGGTGGTCGCGGCCAAGAGTGCGCCGACAAATATCGTGGCCAGGGCGAGACCGCCGCGCAGCGGTCCGAAGACCTGTCCGACGGTCTCCAGCAGGTCCTCGGCCATGCCGCTGCGCTCGAGAATGATCCCCATAAAGGTGAAGAAGGGAACGGCCAGCAGCGTATCGTTCTGCATGATGCCGAATATCCTGAGCGGCAGGGCCTGAAACAGCGTCTGGGGAAACAGCCCGGCTTCCATGCCGAGGAGGCCGAAGGTCAGACCGGTGGACGCCAGGCTGAAGGCCACCGGGAAGCCGGTGAGCAGAAAAAGCAGCAGTCCGGCAAAGAGCAAAGGAACGAAGTTGTGCGCAACGAATTCCATTCAGCGCGCCCCCGAAGGAGGGCTGTCCACCGGCGCTGTTACGGGGGAATCTTTAACCGTAGGGCTGTGGGCAAGTGGATCGGGGATCAAACCAGACAGGAAGGCGAAGCGTTTGATCAGCTCGGAGACGCTTTGCAGCAGCAGCAATGCCATGCCGACGGGCAACAGAAGATAAGCCGGCCAGCGGATGAGCCCTCCGGCGTTTTGCGACATCTCGCCGCTTTGCCAGGCCTTGAAGAAGAGCGGCCAGGAAAGATGTATCATGAGCCAGCAGAAGGGCGCCAGGAAGACAATGATGCCGACAATATCGACCCAGGACCGCGCCCGCGCCGACAGGCGGCTTGAGACAAAGTCGATGCGCACGTGGACGTTCTTCAGGAAGACATAGCCGGCGCCCAGCAGAAACACGCCGGAGAACAGGTACCATTGCATGTCGGTGAAAGCATTGGAGCCCATCCGAAAGGCCTTGCGCATGATCGCGTTGCCTGCGCTGAGGAGGACAGCGGCCAGGATCAGCCACATGATGACCTGACCGACGCGCTCGTTGAGCGCATCGACCAGGCCGGATAGTTTGAGCAGAAATTTCATATTGTCTCCAGCCCGAGGCGCCGCCCTCAAAGCGCGGCAGGACATATAAATTCATGCGATTTTGGAAGTCAAGATAAATGTGCTGTGGAGGGTAAAGATTCAGTCTTGACTGGAGGAGTTAAGACAAATATTGCGTGGCCTTGAGTCTCTTGCAAAACTCCTGCGGACGCGACGGAGCGCGTCCCTCCAGTCCCCAGAACATGTCATTTTCGGCGCCTTTCGGAGGAACACGCTC
>JAXMLI010000055.1:0-4690 GCA_034368785.1 Smithellaceae bacterium
GGTAATTTTGCTTCGCACCCGTTATGGTCTATTTGATTGACCCGGGAAGGCTGACGTGCTAGCCTTCCCGGGCCTCAAGCGGATGCCCTGGTTGCGGGATTATCCCGATGGGGCGCCTTAGTTTTCACAGAACAAACAAGGAGTGCACCATGTTCCAAAGAGAATCGGTCAAGGAAATCTTCACCCATGCCCTGCAGACGGTTTTACCCGACAATCTGATCAGGGACAAGGTAAAGATTGACGGCCAGTGGCTTACCATAGAGGACAAGCGGTACCATCTGGGCTCCTGTGAGAAAATCCACGTCCTGGGCAGCGGCAAGGCTTCGATAGAAATGGCAAAATCGATGGAGAAGGCGCTCGGCGAACGACTGGCGGGCGGTCTGGTGGTGGCAAACTATGAAGAGGAATTCTCCAAATCTATTCGCTCCTATGCGGGATCACATCCAATCCTGACAGTGAAGAGCGTTCGGGCGGCGGAGATGCTCTCCGATGAGCTTTCCCGTCTTTCCGAGGATGATTTTTTCATCTATCTCCTGTCCGGGGGGAACTCGGCCCTGGTGGAAAAACCTGTCCCGCCGGTCACGCTTGAAGAAATGCAGGAGATGATCCGATTACTGCTGGCCAATGGCGTCCCCATCGAGGACATGAATGTTGTTCGCAAGCACCTCTCCACGGTCAAAGGCGGCAGACTGGGCCGTCTGACCAAGGCCAGAGGGGTAGTGCTGGTCCTTTCCGATGTAATCGGCGAGGACCTGGAGGCGATCGGCTCGGCCCCTCTTTACAAGGATTCTTCCAGTTATCAGGACGTCCTGGCCATCCTGAACAGGTACAATATCCGGGATGCCGTACCGGCAAGCATTGCCGGGGTAATCAGCCGGGGACTCAGCGGTGAGATTGAGGAGACTCCCAAAACACCCAACGACCGGATCGACCATATCATCATCGGCAGCAACATGAAATTCCTCCTGAAGGCCAGGGAGAAGGCGCAATCTTTGGGAATGACCGCCCATATCATGACCTCAACCCTGCGGGGCGAGGCCCGGGAGGTGGCCAAGGCGATCGCTTCCATCGGAGAGGAAATCATCAAGTCGGGCAATCCCTATCCCGCGCCGGTCTGCCTCCTTTTCGGGGGCGAGACCACCGTGACGGTAAAGGGCAAGGGGCGGGGCGGTCGCAACCAGGAGATGTGTCTGGCCGCTCTCAGGGAACTGCGGGATAATCCCCGGTACATCTTCCTCAGCGCGGGCAGCGACGGCATTGACGGCGCCTCCGAGGCCGCCGGTGCCATCGTGGATCACACCAGCTACAAAAAGGCGCAGGAGTTGTCCCTCAAGTACGATGAATACCTGGGCAATAACAACTCTAATCAGTTCCTGGAAAAGACGGGCGACCTTATCATCACCGGCCCTACCGGGACTAACGTGATTGACATGACGATATTGGTCGTCCAATAAAGACGACTTCGTAAAAAGTCCGTGTGTTCCGGGGACACGTTCCGATCCCTTCGGGCTTCCGGAACATGTCCCCGACGCCTCATTCCTCGCGATTTGCGCGCCTTGCCTGCGGCCTTTTTACGAAGCCGTCACATTTGGCTCGTTTTTTGACTTTTTTCAAGTTTATCAATAAGGACCGGGAGGTTTTAAATGGATTCATTCTGGATATTTCTTCTGATTGTCGCGGGCTGGTTCGTCCTGAACCGCTATATCCTGCCCAAGCTGGGTGTGCCCACCTGAATAGGCAAGGATGACAGGAAGGATTCCTGTAAGTAGCATCTCCGAAGAACGCCGAATCGCCGCGCTCCCCTGATTATTACCCCCGGATGGCAGCCATTGCGTCAAAGCGCGGGGACATTTTTCGGGACTTTTTTTCTGAGCCATATTATGGCAGTTCATTCCGCGGCAGCAGTTCGCATCCATTCCAAAAGGAGGACAACGCTCATGAAACGCACCCGTCATTGTGTGGTTGCGGCACTGGCCGTATTCGCCTTTCTCTTCACCTCCGGAACGACGGCGGCTCAAACGTCTCTTGATTCCATCCTTAAGCCTTATCTCGCACGGTACGATCTGCCGGCCCTGGCCGCGGCGGTCGTCAAAGACGGGAAAGTCATTGCGGCCGGCGCCGTCGGTACGCGCCGGGCGGGCGCCAATATTCCGGTCACGCTGAACGATCGTTTTCACATCGGCTCGGACACGAAGGCGATGACCGCCCTGCTGGCGGCCATGCTCGTGGAAGAGGGGAAGCTCCGCTGGAACACGGCGGTCTCCGAGGTCTTTCCGGAGCTTGCCCAGAAGATGGATCCCCGGCTGAAGGCCGTCACGCTCACTCAACTTCTGTCACACACAAGTGGCATCCCAACCGACAACGAAGACATTGCAACAGCCTACCGGGACGCCATGTCGCAGGATGGAAATCTTGACGAGCTGCGGTACGGGCTTGTCCGGCACTGGAGTACGCAGCCTCTGGCGTTCGCCCCGGGCGCGCAGTTTGCCTATTCAAATATGGGATACACCTTCGCGGGGGCCATGATCGAGCGGGTCGCGGGTCTGACCTGGGAAGAAGCGATAACGGAAAAAATATTCAAGCCTTTGAAGCTGCGGACGGCCGGTATCGGCCCGCAGTCTTCCCCTGGCAGGATCGATGCGCCTCTCGGGCATGGCATCATCGACGGGAAGGTAAAGGCCTTTCTGGCCGGCCCCAACAGCGACGGTCCGGCGCTCATCGGCCCGGCCGGGATGGCACACCTGTCGATTCTCGATTTCGCCCGCTGGGCGGGATGGAACGCCGCCGAGGGAAAGCGGGGGGCCAGGCTCGTGAAGCCTGAAACGATGCGAAAGCTCCACACGCCGGTCATCGCGATGCCGGAGAAAAAAGACGCGCCTCCGGGCACGCCGCCGGGCGGTAAATACGCCCTCGGCTGGGGCGAACTGCACCCCGACTGGGCGCCCCAGCCCCTCCTTTACCATGGCGGGTCGAATGGAATGAACCTTGCCAAGATCTGGATCGATAAAAAACGGGGCCTCGCCATCGTCATGGCGACCAATATAAGCGGCCGGAAGGCCGATGAAGCACTGCAGAAGCTGGTGTTTGAACTGTACAAGACCTTCGCGGAAAAACCGGGCAAATAAGCGGCGGATGAAACGCAGGATCCATTGGCAATAGTCTGCTCTGTGCGATATGCGTAATGGCGGTATAGCAGGCCCTCTCTCACCTGGTCCATTAACTTGAGCTTGGGATTCGGGTGGAACTTCTGTCTATTTTCCATGTGTGAGACCTTAATAGCTCAATAAGTGGAAATTAATGTGACTGTTTTTCCACGTTTTAATTATAATATGGCAATAAGTGGAAAATCCATCCACCTATAAGGGGTGGTATGGTGGAAACTTTTCCACGTATTACTCTGTTAGGCACAATACGCACATGGTCAAAAATATTGAGCGATTCATGGCGGCGGCGTCGATAGGGTTGTTCTTGACTCTCACCGGCTGCGCAGAGCATGACTTCCACGGAGCAAATCAACGCGACGACGGCCTCATCTTTTCGGCGGACGGGAGCTTGCTCGCGCCGCAGGCCGGGCCAAATCCGAAAGTGTGGGACACCAAAACCAGAAAGATCCTTTGGGAGACCGATCCCAGTGGCAAAGGCGGGCGCATCGACTCCGTCATCTTCTCGCCGGATGGGCAGACGCTCGCTTCGGGGGATCAGAAAGGAAGCATCAAACTGCGGGGCGCGAGATCAGGGGCGCTTTTTTGGTCGGGTAAGCATGTCGGCATTGTCCAGACCCTCGCCTTTTCTCCAGACGGCAAGTTCCTCGCGTCGGGGGTGAGGAATTGCGGGCCTAACGACAAGCCCCTCAGGCTGTGGGATGCGGAAACGGGGGAACTCCTTCGGGCATTCGATGGGCTTAACGATGATGTTTATTTCGTCGGTTTTTCCCCGGACGGGATGACGCTTGTGTCTAGCGGCGGCGAAGATAGAACCATCAAGCTGTGGGATGCAAAAACCGGCGATCTCCTTCAGATGCTCGCCGGGCATAAAGCTTATGTCCGTTCCATCACTTTTTCGCCGGACGGCAAGTTGATTGCTTCGGGGAGTGATGATGCGAGCATCAAGTTGTGGAACGTGAGAGCAGGGGCGCTCCTTCAAACGCTCAATGGACACGGCGATATGGTCTGGCAAGTCGTCTTCTCGCCGGATGGAAAAACGCTTGTATCCAGCGGCGGCGATGCAACCATCAAAATGTGGGATACGGCAACGGGGGCGCTCCTTCGGACGCTCACGGGACACCATGAATCTGTCCGAACAATCGCCCTTTCTCCAGATGGCAAGTTGCTTGCTTCGGGGAGCGATGATGCGTTCGTGAGGTTGTGGGACGCGGAAACAGGAGCACCCCTTAGGAAAATCATGCGTCTCGACCCCCCGCTCCGGATTCTTGCCCCGGTAAGCAAGATGCTCGGATGGGATATCGACGGGCATAGCTATGGCATAGACACAGTCGTCTTTTCGCCGGACGGAAAAACGCTTGCATCGGTCAGTGTGGATACCGTCGTCAAACTCTGGAACGTAGAGACGGCGGCGAAGTGAACCCGTTGCGGGCAGTGACGAAAGCACGGGATCAAAGCACGTGTGTCAGGTCTTGCAATCATGCATCCAGCCTAACTCTGCATTCGAGCGGGACGCGCCAAAAGCGGCG
>JAXMLI010000056.1:0-10514 GCA_034368785.1 Smithellaceae bacterium
CCTCCTCTCCTACGTTTCGGGACTAGGCGAGTCGCTGGCCAAGGCCATCACCCGCCATCGCGACGAGCAAGGCCCTTTCGCCTCCCGTAAGGGATTGATGCTGGTCCCCCGTTTCGGCGCGAAGGCCTTTGAGCAGGCGGCGGGCTTCCTGCGCATCCGCGGCGCTGTTCATCCCCTCGACGACAGCGCCGTGCATCCCGAGAACTATGCCCTGGTCGAAACCATGGCTGCCCACCTCGCCGTCTCGCTGAGCCAGCTGGCCGGCGACGCTGCCCTGGCGGGCGGAATCGACCTTGATCGTTACATAAGTGAGACCATCGGCCTGCCGACCCTGCGGGACATCCTCGCCGAGCTGAAGAAACCCGGCCGCGATCCCCGCGCCGCCTTCGAGGCGGTGGCCTTCCGCGACGACGTGCAGGAACTTGCCGATCTGCAGGAGGGGATGGTGTTGCCGGGGACGGTGACCAACGTCGCCGCCTTTGGCGCCTTCGTCGATATCGGCGTCCACCAGGACGGCCTGGTGCATGTCAGCCACCTGGCCGACCGCTTCATCAAGGACCCCAACGATGCCGTCAAAGTCGGCCAGATAGTCAAGGTCAAGGTCCTCGCCGTCGATCTGCCCCGCAAGCGGATTTCCCTGTCGATCAAGGAAGCGCTGGAGGGGACCGGTAAAGCCAAAGCGGTAAGGCCGGCGGAGAAAATAACGCCCGCGGTGGATGACCACCGCGCCTGGGAAAAGGCCGGATTCCGGGTCAGGAAGCGGTAAAATCACATGCAGACTCTCACCCGTTCCTTTTTTGCCACTGCCCCCAAGGGGATCGAACCGCTCCTGGCCGAAGAACTGCGCGCCCTCGGTGTGGAGGATGCCGACGAGACCCGCGCGGGCGTCTCCTTTGCCGGATCGCTGGAAAGCGCCTATCGGGTCTGTCTCTGGTCGCGCCTGGCCAGCCGTGTGCTGCTGCCGCTGGCGAGTTTCCCGGCCGCCTCGCCGGAAGAGCTCTACGCCGGAGTGCGAGAGATCGACTGGGGCGCCCACCTGGCCGCGGAAGGAACACTGGCGGTGGATGCCGGCGTTTCCCAATCGCAGGTGACCCATTCCCATTACGCGGCCCTCAAGGTCAAGGACGCGGTGGTCGATCAGTTTCGCGACCTTAGCGGTGTCCGTCCCTCCGTCGATACCGAACGCCCCGACCTGCGTCTCAATCTCTACCTGCTGCGCGATACAGCGACCCTCAGCCTCGACCTGTCCGGAGACAGTCTGCACCGGCGCGGCTACCGCAGCGAGGGGATGCTGGCGCCGCTCAAGGAGAATCTGGCCGCGGCCATCCTGATCCGGGCCGGCTGGCCGCAGGTCGCCGCCACAGGCGGGGCGCTACTTGACCCCATGTGCGGTTCGGGCACCCTGCTGATCGAAGGGGCACTCCTGGCCGGGGATATCGCCCCCGGGCTGCAGCGCCCCTATTACGGGTTTTCCGGCTGGCGCGGTCACGACGCGGCGCTCTGGCAGCGCCTGCTGGACGAAGCCCGGCAGCGTCGCCAGGGCGGACTGGCGCGCATCCCGACCATTGCCGGCTTCGACATCGACCAACGGTCGGTGCGGGTGGCCTGGGCCAATATCGAGCAGGCCGGATTACGCGAGTACATTCACGTCGAACGGCGCGAGGTCGCTGCCCTGGCGCCGCTGTCCCGCAAACAGGCGGCGAGCGGACTCGTGGTGGTCAATCCCCCCTACGGTGAACGGCTAGGCGACGTCGAAGCGCTCAAGGAGCTGTACGGCACCCTCGGCGACCGCCTCAAGGAACATTTCACCGGCTGGAAGGCGGCGGTCTTCACGGGCAACGTCGAGCTGGGCAAAAAGATCGGTCTGCGGGCGAAACGCATACACACCCTGTACAACGGCGCCCTGGAGTGCAAATTGCTCCACATCGAGGTGCAGCCGGAATACTTTGTCGATCGTCACCGCGCCCCGGCGCCGGTAGCGCTCGGCGAGGGGGCGGCCAGTTTCGCCAACCGCCTGCGCAAGAACCTTAAGACCATCGGCAAATGGGCCCGGCAGGAAGGTATTTCCTGCTACCGCCTCTACGACAGCGACATCCCCGAGTACGCGGTGGCCGTGGACTTATACGAGGGCTGGGTGCATGTGCAGGAATACCAGGCGCCGCAGACCATCGATGAGCGCAAGGCCGCCCACCGGTTGCGCGAGGTGATGGCGGTCCTCCCCGAGGTGCTGGAGGCGCCGGAGGAGCGGATTTTCCTCAAAATTCGTCAACGCCAGAAGGGGAAGGAACAATACGGCAAGTTCGGCGAGCGGGGGGTGCTACAGGAGGTGCGGGAAGGGAAGGCCCGGCTGCTGGTCAACCTGTCCGACTACCTCGATACGGGACTGTTTCTCGACCACCGGCCGACACGGCTGATGCTCGGCCAACTGGCTGCCGGGAAGCGCTTTCTGAACCTCTTCGCCTATACGGGCGCCGCCACCGTGCATGCCGCCCTCGGCAACGCGGCCTCGACCCTGTCCGTCGACATGAGCCAGACCTACCTCGACTGGGCAAAGAAAAACCTGGCCCTCAACGGCTTCACCGGCGGCAAGCACAAGTTCGTGCGGGATGACTGCCTCGAGTGGATCGGCCGTGCCAAGGGGAAGTTCGACCTGATCTTTCTTGATCCGCCAACCTTTTCGAACTCCAAGCGTATGGACGGGACTCTCGACTTGCAGCGTGACCACGTCGATCTGCTGCGGCAAACGGCGGCCCTTCTGGCCAAGGGTGGGGTGCTGATTTTTTCCAATAACAACCGGCGCTTCAAGATGGATGCCGTGGCCCTGCCCGAGCTGATTATCGAAGACATCAGCCTTAAGACCATCCCCCGGGATTTCGCGCGCAATCCGCGCATTCACCATTGCTGGAAGATCGGCAGGAGATAAGACAGCCCCTGTCGATTAACCTTTTCAGGAAAAGCAGAAACAAAGGCGAAGATGTGTTGGCGCCATGGCGCAAATGCGTAGTGAATGGCAAAATCATTAGTAAAATCATTATCCTTATGCGTCCTCCCATAAACCGATTACGTCCCCCGTCCGAAAGCAGCCGAGGCGATTGTCGGAGGTGGTTTTTCCCCGGGCCAGACTTAAAAATAATTACCAACTGTTTCGTTGCCAACAAATTCGGTGGAAGAGAAGTTCTGGACTCGACCATTATCGGGGACAGCCACTGATTATAAAAATAAAATGGATGTCCCCAATTCTATCAATTCCCTGGCGTACGGGTGCTACGGGTGGGGCGTCCGGGTCGTGGATGCGTCAAGCGCCGCGGCAGAGAGCGGAACGCTGGCGGCAGGTTCCGGAACAGCGGCCTGATTTCGCTGTTGAAAGAGCCGTTGATACTCCTTCGGGCGGAGGCCGGTGTGTCGCTGAAAGACGTTCCGGAAGGAGCTGATGTCTTCATATCCCACCTGCCAGGTCACCTCTTCAAAGGTCGAATATGGTCTTTCCAGTAAGGCTTTCGCCGCATTGATCCTCACCTTCTGAAGATAGGCGATGGGAGACTCGCCTGTAGAATGCTTGAAACGGCGCTCGAAGGTCCGCTGACCCATAGTGCATCGCTCGGCCAGCATGGCGATCGTGATTGCCTCCCGATAGTTTTCCTCGATCCACCTTTGGACGGCCAGGATATTCTGCTCGGCGTGGCCCTTCGGGAAACGAATCGCCGCATAGGGGGCCTGGGTGGCGCGACCGAAGTCTTGAACCATCGCCTTGGAACATTGAAGGGCGACTTCCCGGTTGCTCAGTTTTTCGATCAGGTAAAAGGTCAGATCATTGTAGGCGTTGGAACCGCCGGAGCAGTAAAGATCCCCCTCATCGGTGATCAGGGCCTCGGGGCGCAGATGCACGAGGGGGTATCTTCTCCGGAAGAGATCGACAAAACCCCAGTGGGTGGTGGCCGTTTTGCCCGTCAGGAGCCCCGTTTCCGCCAGAATAAAGGCGCCGGTGCAAACGCTGGCGATCTGCACCCCGGAGCGGTGTTGCTGGATCAGCCAATCAATAACCTCTTTGTTTCTCTCGATCACCCTTTCCACATCGCCCACGGTGGCGGAGATCATGATCAAATCGGTGTTTTTCACCTCATGAATGGCGCAATGGGGCTCGACATAGAGGCGGTTGGCGCACTTCACCGACTTGCCGTCCGGTGAGGCGACATTGACCTCAAAACGGGGTGATGGCTTCTGGCCGCAGACAATATTCCAGAGTACCCCCGCGCTAAGAAAGGCATCCATGGGGCCGGTAATGCTGGAAGCAGCAGCGCCGCGCAGGGCAAGGATAGTTATCTTTTTCATGGTTTCCTCCGGGGGTTTGCGTCGTTTATCCCCTCTTTTTTGTCGATTATGCCACTTCTGTTTCCCGAAGGCAAGGGCTATGTTGGCGGCGGGCGTGCGACAAAAATGTTGGTATCCTAATTCTTTCAGAGATTTATCCCCCCTTTGGAAAAGGGGGGCAGGGGGGATTTATTATCAAATGATCCAGGAGATTTCAAATAATCTATTCTTTATCGAGCGCGGTTGGCTCAATGCCAACCATTTCGTTTTTAACGGAAAGAAAAAAATACTCATCGATACAGGTTATATCACCGACTTTGAGGAGACCAAAAGATGGATTGAGACCACAGGGGTCGATCTCCGATCCGTTGATCTGATCGTAAGCACCCACAGCCACTGCGACCACATCGGCGGAAACAATAAGATTCAAGAAATTTCAAAATGTCAGATCGCCATCCACCGGATTGACAAACAATTGATTGACGCCAAGGATGATTGGTCAACGTGGTACCGATTCTATGACCAGGAGGCAGAATTCTTTCCCGTAGATATAGCCTTGGAAGAGGGAGAGCATATCTCCCTTGACGGTTTGAAATTAGAAGTGATTCATACCCCTGGCCATGCGCGGGGAGGGATCTCCTTCTATTGTCCTGAGGAGCGATTTCTCATCTCATCGGATGCACTCTGGGACGGAGATATCGGGGTTCTTAATACGATTGTAGAAGGGAAGGAAGCTCCGATTTTGGCGATGGCTTCACTGGAAAAGATATCACCTCTGGATATCCGGGTGATCTACCCGGGTCATGGCGGGATCATCACTGATCCGAAGGGTACTATCAAGAAGTGCAAGAAACGATTAGAAGATTTCATCAAAGACCCGCTCAAATTGGGGAAAGACCATCTTAAGAAAATCTTGATCTGGACGCTGTTAATGAAAAGGGGGCATTCTGTAAGTGACTTCTTTGACTACCTGATGACCACCCATTGGTTTAGGGCAGTGGTCGACCTCTATTTTGAAGGGAGGTATCAGGAAAAGTTTGATGAACTGATAGAGGAGTTTTTAAGGAGGAATACTGTCTACATAAAAGATGGGTATTATCACACGAGCATCAAACCCTGATTTAGTCGATCCCCCAGGGCGCGGTGACCCAGGTAGGGAGGTCACAACAGACGAATCAACCCCTCCGGAGAGCGTGTTGACAGCTAGAGGCCGAAGCGCCGAGCAAGGGCAGGATGGTGTTTTTTTTCATGATCGCCTCCGGAGGGGATGTGTCGTTTATCCCCTCTTTTTTGTCGATTATGCCACTTCTGTTTCTCAAAGGCAAGGGCTAGGTTGGCAACGAAAAAACGTCCCGTCGGGATAGCGCCGCGAATAAAAAAAGAAGAGGAGGAAGAGAGATGAAAAATGAAGAAATAGAGGAGGTTATGCAAGCCCACTTGGGTTACACCGACGAAGAAGCCAGACTGTTCATGGAAAATCCGCGCAACGCCGACGTCCTTTCCAAGGTGGAGGCCATGATGAACAATACGATCATCTTCGAGGTCGTCGAATCTCATGGATGCGCCAGCCAGCACAAGGTCGGAGACAAGATATATTTCGACGGCGCCGGCAATCTCATTGCCTCCATGGGTCCGAAGAGGATCTGCTGCTTTGCCCTGGAGTCCGTGACCAAACTCATTTTCGGGGCTCAGGAACTGTTCTATGCCGGTGTCGATCCCAATGAGCTGCGGTTCAAGCGAACAAGCTGCTTCGATGTCGGGCTGAAGTGCGGCGGCTGGGGCCAGATTGCCATGGAAATCAAGGTAGAGGGTCGGGGGAAGAGATCATGAGCGGGGATAAGGGCGTGATCGGATTTACCTGCGCTTACACCCCCTTGCCGCTCATTCACGCGGCCGGGTTTGCGCCGTACAGGATACTGCCGAATGTGGACTGCCCGGACCAGGCGGGGCACCTGCTGCACGACAACCTCTGCCCGCACGTCAAGCGCGTGCTCGACCGGGCCATGAGCGGCATGATCCCCGACCTCCATGGGATGGTCTTTTTGAACAGTTGCGATTCCATGCGCCGTCTCTATGACGCCTGGCGGGCGGTCAAACCTGGCATGAATGCGATTATCATCGATCTCCCCGCGATCGCCACGAATTCCTCGATCGGTTTTTTTCGCGCCGAGCTGGAGCGTTTGGCGCAAACCCTCGCGCAGTGGGGCGGCAGCGCGATTGATGACGCCTCCCTGGCCGGGAGCATTGATCTCTACTACCGCCTTTCCTCTCTTTTCGCGGCATTAAGGGAAAAAGCGAAGCGATCGGAACTCAGGGGCGATTCCGCCGCACTTCAGGAAGCCTATAACAGGGCCTCCATCTCCTCCCCCGAAGAGAGCATCGTCTTTCTGGAGGCGCTCCTGCAAAGGGGCGGCGAGTTAAAAGAGGGCGAACCCGGCGTCCCCGTCTATCTTTTCGGGAATATGCTCCCCGAGCCGGAGGCCTTCACCCTCTTCGAATCCTGCGGCGCGCATCTCGTCGCGGACGATCTCTGCACCGGTTCCCGTCTCTTTGCCGCGATAGAAACCGAAGGCGGCGACGGCCTCCTGGGCCTGGCGCGCGGCATCCTCCGACGTTCCCCCTGTGCGCGGACGTTCAACCCGGAAAGGCCCGGAAGCCTGGGAGAGGATGTGGTCGCCGGGGCGAAAATGGCCGGCGCAAAGGGCGTCATTGGTTATACGGCGAAATTCTGCGATCCCTATATCGCCCGTCTGCCCGGCGTCCGGGATGCCCTGAAGAGAGAGGGTATCCCCTTTCTGCTGCTCGAGGGCGATTGCACACTCCGGTCCATCGGTCAGCATAAAACCAGGATCGAGGCCTTTGTGGAAATGATGAGGTGAAGACCATGATGAAAGAATATTTTACCGAATTGGAAGCGGGCCTTCAGCAGGCGATCAACAACGGCAATGCGAGCCATCGAAAGCTCTATACCCTGGAACTCGCCCGCCTCGGGAAGCGGCTCTACGCGGGGACCGATTCCATTGCCTGGTGCGGCATCACGGCCCCCTTCGACCTGCTCCATCCCCTGGGCGTGACCTCCTGTTTCGTGGAATTCATCGGGGCCATGCTCGCTTCCACGGGCGATGTGGGTCCTTTTATCGAAGAGACCGACCATGCGGGATATTCTTCCGACGCCTGCAGTTATCACCGTTCCGTGAGCGGCGCGGCCCTGAAAGGGATGATGCCGGTGCCGGAATTTCTCATCGGCACGACATGTCCTTGCAGCGGCGGCCTGGCCGTCCTGGAGGGCCTCGCCCGCCGCTTCGACCGGAAACTCTTCGTGCTGCACATCCCGCAGGATGATTCGGCCGGCAACGTGCGCTTTCTCGCCGACCAGATGAGGGAGATGGTGGCGTTTGTGTCGCACATCACGGGCCGGAAACTGGATGAGGAGTCCCTCCGGAAAAGTGTGGAGAACTCCAACCGGGCCAGCGGGATCATGAAGGAGATATTCGCCCTCGCCCGCCAGGTCCCCTCGCCGGTCGCCAGCAGGGACCTGGGCAATTTCGGCATTGTCATGTCCCTCTTTCTCGGCGGCGAACCGGCCATTGCCATCGCCGAGGCCTACCGGGACGAGTTCAGAAAGCGGATCGAGAGCGGTGATTACGGCAGATCCGGGGGGAAATTTCGGCTGCTCTGGATACAGAACCGGATCCAGTTCCGGCATGGGCTGGAAAAGATGCTGGAAGAGGAATACGGCGCCTCCATCATCAGCGATGAACTCAACGACATCACCTGGGACGCAATCGATCCTGAAAATCCCTTTGAAGGATTTGCCCGGAGATCGATCTCCAACCCCTTTAACGGAACCATTGAAAAGCGGATCGCCCATCTGAAAAAACTGGCCCGGGAATACCGGATCGACGGGGCGGTCAATCCCTGCAACTGGGGCTGCCGCCAGGGCGCGGGCGCGCGGGGGCTGATCGAAAAAGGACTCAAGGAGATCGGCGTTCCGGTCCTGAACCTCGAGGTGGACTGCGTGGATTCGCGCAAGTTCACCGAGGGACAGCTCCGCACCAGGCTGGAGGCCTTCATGGAACTGCTGGAGACCAGAGAGCCGCTTTGGCGATGAGATAGAAAGGACAACCATGTATTACCTCGGAATCGATATCGGAAGCCTTTCCTGCGACGCCGTCCTGATTGATGGCGGTTCAGACCTTGTGGCCGCGACCGTGGTTCCCACGGGCGCCCGGAACCAGGAGGCCATCACCCGGGCGACGGATGAAGTACTCCGAACGGCGGGGATTTCGCGCGGGGATATCGCGGCGGTTGTTTCCACGGGCTACGGACGCGACCGGGTGGCGGACCGCCTCTCCGCCGTGACGGAAATCACCTGCCACGCCCGAGGGATCAAGGCCCTCCTGCCCGGCACCGGACTTCTCATCGATATCGGAGGACAGGACTGCAAGGCGATCCTCCTCGGGAAGGACGGCAATATCGCCGAGTTTGCGATGAACGACAAATGCGCCGCCGGGACGGGCCGTTTCCTGGAGGCCATGGCCAGGGCCCTGCAAGTGGATCTCAATGACATGGCCGAAATGGATATCGGCGCGGAAGGAAAGCAGGTGATCAGCAGCATGTGCACGGTTTTCGCGGAGAGCGAGGTGGTCTCCCTGATTGCCGACGGCGCCCCGGTGAACGAGATCGTCATGGGACTCAATCGCGCCATCGCCTCCCGGATTCTTTCTTTGGTGAAACGGACGACGCTTCAGTACGGAGAGATGAAAATCGCCATGTCCGGCGGCGTCGCCAGGAACGCGGGCGTGGTGCGCGCCATCTCCGCGCTCATGGATTGCGAGGTTTCGGTCCCCCCTGACCCCGATACGGTGGGGGCGCTGGGCGCCGCCCTGATCGCCAAAGAGAAATACGCCGCTAAACGTCAGGTCGCAGTGGTTTAAATCGGCGAATCTGTGCGCAAGCCCTGAACCACCTTCACCGGCGGCAGATATTACCCTGCCGCAACGAAGCCCTTACTGGTGTTTATGAAATAGATCATGGGATACGCCGCGGCTCACGAGAAAGCTCACCACGTCCGCGGGTCGGAAAAAAAGCCGCAGTTTCCAGGCATTACGGTTTCGGCCCTCGAAGACCCGCTCGTCCAGGGAATCCATCAGGCTGATCAGCGTTTCGATATCTTCGTCGGCAAAAAAAGCACCGTTCGGCACGGCCTGCCGCGCCTCGCCTGCGCTGACGAGCCGGTCAACGATCCACTGGACCGACGAAGCATAGTCCTTGCCTTCACGCCGGTCTAGGAACTGCGGTACGTTCAGGAGATGATTCGAGAGCGCCCGCGCCTCCGGCAGATCGCCCACATGATCGATCCGGACGCCCAGTTTTTCCCGGCAGAGCGAAATGAGGTTCTGCACCAGCACATGCGTACGGCCCGCGGGCGCCCGATTGATGACCAGTGCCGGTCTGAAGGATTGGTCAATCTCGTCCATGATAATCCGCAGGTCGGGCGCGATCTCGCCGATTTTGGTGGAGAGCCATTCAAGGGTAAACTGCGGGTCGTCCTGGGGATCATTCGCCGCATCCTTGATGAGCGGCGCCAGATCCGGGTGATGCTTGAACACGCCCTGGATTTTCCGGAACAGCGCGCCCTTCACGAAACTGTAGGCGTTCATGACCGCACCGGGCTCCGGCGTAGTGATCACGATGCCCCGGTCAGAGAGGCAGAAGAAATCCAGGGTGTTGAAGTGCACACCCGCCCCGAGATCGATGATCAGATAGTCGGCCGGAAGCGCCCGGAGGTGGCGCATGAGCTTCATCTTCATCCAGTGGGCCGGGTTCGTGATTCCGGGCACGAACTCCGCGCCGCTCACGAGCCCAAGGTTCGGCACCGGCGTCTCGACCAGGATGCTGCTCAGCGACGGGACCTTGTTCACCATGAAATCGGCGATCGTCGGGATCCGGCCCCGCATGCCCAGGTAGGTGTGAAGATTTGCCGCGCCCAGATCCAGATCGGCGAGGATAACGCTCTTGCCCTGTCTCGCCAGCAATGTGGCCAGGGCAATGGACAGGACGCTCTTACCCACGCCGCCCTTGCCGCCGCCTACGGAAAAAATCGTCGCCGATCGCTGTTCGGATTTCATGAGTTTCGCTGTATCAGGTTTTTATCGGGGTGTAAAGGGATCGGGGATGCCTTAATGCACCGCCAAAAATAGAAA
>JAXMLI010000057.1:0-5573 GCA_034368785.1 Smithellaceae bacterium
GTATCTTTCTCTCCCAGCTTCTGTATATAGGACATATAATATGAAAACCGCCGCGTGACTTCTTACGAGGGCGTCAATAATGACGAACTCGTAAAAAGTCAGAAAAACGCATGTTTTTGAGACGGCTTTGTAAAAAGGCCGCAGGCAAGGCGCGCAAATCCCGAGGAATGAGGCGTACTTATGGGTACGCCGCAGTGACGAGGGATGCAGCGCAACGCAGCATCCGGACTTTTTACGAAGTCGTCAATAATGGCTTGCTATTGAATTGAGGGGTGTTGTATATTCCCGCGACATCGACAACCTGGTGGATTATGCTGCAAGGGAAGAAAATTATCCTGGGGATAACCGGGGGAATTGCTGCCTACAAGGCGGCGGAGCTGACCAGGGAGCTTGTCAGGAGCGGTGCCGTTGTAAAGGTGATCATGACCGCGAATGCCGCCGAGTTCATCACGCCCCTTACCATGCAGACCCTCTCCCGGAATCCCGTATATACCAAAATGTTCGAACCCCTTGAGCAAACCGGGGTGGAGCACATCTCCCTGGCCCAGGAGGCGGAATTGGTGGTGGTTGCCCCGGCAACGGCGAATCTGCTCGGCAAGGTTCGTGCGGGGATTGCCGACGACCTTCTTACCACCACCATTATGGCCACGAAGGCCCCGGTCATTTTCTCTCCCGCCATGAACAGCAATATGTGGGATAATCCGATTGTGCGGGATAATGTCGCCGGACTCAGACAGCGGGGTTATCACTTCATCGAGCCCTGTTCAGGCGAACTGGCCTGTAATACCGAAGGGGCGGGGAGACTGCCGCCGATTGCGGAAATTGTCGAAGAGATCGAGAAAGTCTTCTCCCGAAAGGATCTGGTGGATCAGGAAATCCTGATCACCGCCGGTCCGACCCGGGAACCCTTCGATCCCGTAAGATACATTACGAACCATTCCTCGGGGAAAATGGGTTATGCCCTTGCCAGGATGGCCAATAGACGGGGGGCAAGGGTGACGCTCGTAAGCGGCCCCACCAACCTGCCCCCCCCGGTGGGGGTAAATTATTTTCAGGTATCGACCGCCCTCGAAATGAGGGAGGCGGTCCTGGCACATTTTGATCGCGCTACGGTGATTATCAAGGCCGCCGCGGTGGCCGACTACCGGCCCGGCAATTACTCACGGCAGAAGGTAAAAAAGGACGAAGGCCCGATCATGTTGACCCTGGAGAGGAATCCCGATATTATCGCCGAACTCGGCAATGTGAAGGGATCACGGCTGCTGATTGGCTTTGCCATGGAGACGGACGACCTCATCACCAATGCCAGAGAAAAACTGCAGAAGAAAAATATGGACCTGATCGTGGCCAATCATCTACGGGAAGAGGGCGCGGGATTTGATGGCGATACCAATGTGGTTACCATCCTCTATCCCGATGGTGAAAGCAGGAGTCTTCCCAGGATGGACAAGGGACTAGTGGCGGATGAAATCCTCAACATAATCCGGGAACTGCTCGATAAGAGACGGGCATGATCATGGATACTGACGAAGAGTTGAGGTCGGAGCTTCGCCTTCTCGCATCATCGCTCATCCTCCATATTGAGGAGGGCCGGGAAAGCGGGGGAGACCTGTCTTTCCTGAAGATTGACCCTTCTCAGAAGATCCTGAAAGATAGCCCCCGGCATATCCCGCCGGTAGATTCCAGCGGGGAGACCGGCTTGACCCTGGGCGCTGTCCGGAAAGAGCTGGGGGATTGCGGGCGTTGTTCCCTGGCGCGGGGGAGGCGGAATATCGTATTTGGCGAGGGCCATGAGCAGGCCCAACTGGTTTTTGTCGGCGAGGCGCCCGGTGCGGATGAGGATATGCAGGGCCTGCCCTTTGTGGGCCGAGCCGGCCAACTTCTCACCAAGATAATCGTCGCGATGGGACTGACCCGGGAGGATGTTTATATCTGCAACATCCTAAAATGCCGCCCTCCGGGGAACCGTAACCCCAAAGAGGAAGAGATCGCGGCCTGTGAGCCATTTCTGATCAAACAGCTCGGGGCGTTGAGGCCAAAGGTTATCTGCGCGCTGGGCACCTTTGCGGCCAAGACCCTCCTCAAGAATGAGGCGCCCATCTCGGTCCTTCGGGGCCATTTCCATTCCTACCAGGGGATTAAGGTAATGCCTACCTATCATCCGGCCTATCTGCTCCGGAATCCCGGGGCAAAAAAACAGGTGTGGGAGGATGTGCAGCTGATCATGGGGGAATTGAAGGGCTGAGGGGCGAGGAGTCAGAATACCTAAGAAAGGAGATAAAAGATACCCGATATGAATCAGATCTCAGGAGACAGAAGGACCGAAGACAGAAGGATCGCCGACAGAAGAACTGGAGGCGAGGGGACAGGAGACGGTTGGAACAAAGACCGGAGGACTGGAGTCAGGAGGGACGGGGACCGAAGAAGCTTGAAATGAAAAAGAAGGAATTTGAATAGATCGAGGAAGCTGATGTTAAAGAAGCATTTTATATCCGTGACGGTCTTTATGGCGGTTTTAGCCGTCCTGTCGACCATTTCCTCTCGGGCGGGGGCGCAGGAACGAGCGCCGATCTACCAGGCCATCACAATAAAATCGGCGATCACGCCGCCCGTGGCCAGCTACATCCTCAAAAGCATTAATGACGCCGTTAAAGACGGAGCCGATGGTCTGATCATCTACCTCGATACCCCCGGCGGGCTGGACCTGGCCATGCGGGATATTGTGAAGGGGATTCTTAACGCCCCGCTCCCCGTTATCGTTTATGTCCATCCCTCGGGCGGCAGGTCCGCCTCGGCGGGGATGATCATTACCATTGCGGCCCATGTGGCGGCCATGGCGCCGGGGACCAATATCGGCGCGGCCCATCCGGTGGCGATCGGCGCCGGCGGCAAGATGGATAAGACCATGGCCGACAAGGTGGTGAACGATGCCGTGGCCTACGTCCGGGGAATCGCGAAAAAAATGGGCCGGAACCAGGACTGGGCCGAAAAGGCGGTCCGCAAGAGCATCTCCGCCCCCGCCGAAGAGGCCCTGCGTCTCAAGGTCATTGATTACGTCGCGACGGACGTAAACGACCTCCTGCGGCAGATGCACCAGCGGGAGGTGACCATCCACACCGGTAAAAAGACCCTTAATACCAAGGGAGCAGTAGTAACGGAAAAGACGATGGGTTTCCGGGACAAGGTCCTGACGGCCATCACGGATCCCAACATTGCCTATATCCTCCTGCTCATCGGTCTGGCGGGGCTCTATTTTGAATTCAGCAATCCCGGGGCGATTGTTCCGGGCGTGGTCGGCGGCATCTCGTTGCTTTTGGCCCTCTTTGCCCTCCAGGCCCTGGCGGTAAATTATGTGGGGATCATCCTGATCCTGTTCGCCATCGTCCTTTTCATCGCCGAAATCAAGGTGGTCAGCCACGGCATCCTCACCATCGGCGGGGTAATCTCTCTTCTTTTGGGGTCTCTTATGCTTTTCGACACGCCAGATCCGTCTATCAAGGTCTCCTTTGAGGTACTCATCCCGGCGGTTCTCATAACTACCCTCTTCTTCGTGGTGATGATCGCCTTGGGCCTCAAGGCCCAGACCAGAAAGAACCAGACCGGGAAGGAAGCCATGATTGGCGCGGAGGGGGAAACCTTAACAGAGATCTTTAGTGATGGCCGTATCCTGTTTCGGGGAGAATATTGGCGGGCCTACAGCGATACCTTGATTGAGAAGGGCAAAAAGGTCCGGATCGTGGAAGTGAACAGAATGAAATTAAAAGTGGAAGAGGTCAAATAAAAGGAGGTTCAAGATGGGATTATACACAATGTTTGTTTTGATAGTTTTGGTGGTGATGTTTCTTTCTTCCGCCATCCGGATTCTAAACGAGTATGAACGGGGGGTCATCTTCCGTCTGGGACGGATCATTGCCACCAAGGGGCCGGGCCTGATCATCCTCATCCCGGTGATCGATCGGATGGTCAGGGTGGATTTAAGAACGGTGACCCTGGATGTGCCCACCCAGGATGTGATTACCAAGGATAACGTTTCGGTCAAGGTGAATGCTGTCATCTATTTCCGGGTGCTGGCGCCCGAAGCGGCGATCATCGAGGTGGAGAATTATCTCTATGCCACGTCGCAACTCGCCCAGACGACCCTGCGGAGCGTCTGCGGTCAGGTGGAACTGGACGACCTGTTGTCCGAGCGGGAGAAGATCAACATGCAGCTCCAGGAGATACTCGATAAGAGCACCGACCCCTGGGGGATCAAGATCTCCGCGGTGGAGGTGAAGCATATCGATCTCCCGGAAGAAATGAAACGGGCCATGGCCAAGCAGGCCGAAGCGGAACGGGAGAGAAGGGCCAAGGTGATCAATGCCGCTGGCGAATTCGAGGCGGCACAGAAGCTCACCGATGCGGCGGTGGTGATGGGGCAACATCCCATTACCCTGCAGTTGAGGTACCTTCAGACCCTGAATCAGATCGCGGCGGAGAATAATTCCACGACCATCTTCCCCATTCCCATGGATCTGTTCCGGCCGTTTTTGAAGCTGATGGATAAGGAATAGAGGGAATAGGCCGTTAGGCTGTAGGCTGTAGGCTGAAGGCTGAAGGTTAAAGGCTAACAGCCTACAGTCTTCAGCCTAAACAACCTGGTCCTTAATATGAATCAAGAAAACCAACTAAACGGGGCCGGTAAAACCCTGGTCATCTCCGATTTCGACGGCACGGCCTGCGCGATAGATTTGGGCAATTCCGTTCTGAGCGTTTTTGCCCGGGAGGGCTGGCAGGAGATCGATCGCTCCTACAGCGCCAACGAAATAGGCTCCCGGAATGCCTATGGCCTGGTGGCGGGGATGATCCGGGCCTCGAAGGAAAGAATTCTCGAACATGTCCGGGAAAACGGGCGGCTGGATCCCCATTTTCCCGCCTTCTATCGTTTCTGCCGGGAAGAGGGGATGGATCTCCGGATCGTCTCGGACGGACTGGATTTCTATATCGAAGAGGTCCTGCAGAGGCACGGCCTGGCGGAGATTCCCTATCATGCCAATTATGCCGTATTTTTCGCCGGTGATCGGATGCGGGTGGAGTTTCCTGACGAAAACGAACTCTGCTGGCGCTGCGGCACCTGCAAGACCAGCATCGTAAAAAACTACCGCCGGGAGTATGACCGGATTATTTACATCGGCGACAGCTACTCGGATGTCTGCGCGGCGAAGGAAGCGGATCTGGTCTTTGCCAAGGAAATCCTCTTGGAAAAATGCCGGGAGAACGGCACTGCCTGCATCCCCTTCACGGACTTCTCGGAAATAGAGCGCTATCTGCGCAATGGCGGCGGAGGACTAAAACAGGCAAAACAGGGATTATAGGGGCGACGTATGCTTCGCCCCTTCGCTGTAAGCCGCAATTGCGAAGGATGCAACGCAATGCGGCATCCGGGATCTGCGACAAAGATGTTGGTATCGTATTCTACCCCCCTTTGAAAAAGGGTGGCAGGGGGGATTTATCATAAAAATAAGAGGGTCTTTATTATCCGTCAAATCTCCCCCGGAACTCCCTCATGAGTGGCGGTACCCCAATTCTCCTTAAAA
>JAXMLI010000058.1:0-9879 GCA_034368785.1 Smithellaceae bacterium
CAGAGCAGGCCGCTCGATCTTCAAGGTGAGCAAGAGCGAGATTACCAGAAGGAATGAAAAGATGATCCAGGCGAGAAAGTAGGCGCCCTGGAGATCGTAGATCAGACCGGCCAGAGTCGGACCGATCACCCCGCCCAGGGAACCGGCGCCCAGGGTTATTCCCAGGGTTTTACCGAAGGTCTCCCGGCCGTAATACTCCAGGATCATCGCGCCCCTGAGCACGGCGATCCCCCCGAATCCCACGGAAAAAGGCACGAGAAAAACAAAGAGAAAGAAGGTTGTGTTCACGAAATTGAGCGCCATGAGTCCAAGCGCCATGAGACCATAGGACAGGGCGATCATGAACCTCTTGTCGCGGGTGTCTCCGAACCAGCCCAGACCGAACCTCCCCAGGATGCTGAACAGGGGCAGGCCGGCGGCGATGTAGCCGGCGGTCTGCCTAGGGATCGAAAGCAGGTTCAGGTAGGGCATGATATGGATTACCACGGCGGAAAGGGCCATCATCCGCAGGCATTCGCAGATGCTGATGAACCAGAAGGATTTTATCCGGAGGATGCTTCTGAAGCTGCCCCTGGGTTTCTCCCGGGTGGATTTACCCGAGGCCGCAAAAGATTCCGCCGATTCCCCGTCGGGCAGGTAGCCGTACTTTTCCGGTCGGTCCCGGAGAATCAACGCGACCGGGAGGCCCAGGAGCAAAAGGACCGTCCCCAGGACAATCAAGGCGCCACGCCAACCCTGGCTGTCGATCAGCATGACGATCAGGGGAATCATCAGTCCGCTCGCGCCGAAGCCGGCGGAAACCATGCCCATGGCCTTGCTTACATTCTTCCGGAACCAGTTGGCCACCGCCGTCATGATGACGATGTTCGTGCAGGCCCCGGCGCCCAGTCCCAGAAGGAGGAAAGAGGCATAGAACATGGGTAATGATCCGGTGACGCTGAGGGCGAAGAAACCCGCGACGGCGGTTACGATCCCGAAGGCCGCCATCTTTTTACTGCCAAACCGGTCCACGAGATAACCGAGGATGGGGGCGAAGATGCCCATTTCCATTCCCCGCAGGCTCGCGGCGAAGGAGACCTGGGTATAACTCCACCCGAATTCTTGGACGAGGGGTTCAAAAAAGGCCGTAAAACCGAAGAAGACGATGCTGCTTAGATAGAAAGTGAGCAGAAAACCGGCCAGGACGATCCACCAACCGTAGAATATCTTGTTTGCCATCTGTAACCGTTCTTTCGTTTATGCCCCGACCCTGGACGCAGGCCCCCCCTGCTAGCACGTTACGCCGGGATTGGAAAGAAGTTTCCCGCGGGTGCGCGACAAATTTTCCGGGGAGAAGTTTAGGCAAGAATCAGCAATGTCCAGCTTTTTGCGTCATCCATAAATACTCTTTTTGGTTTGGGTTTTGTTCCTCCCCCTTCAAGGGGAGGGAGCAGGTTCTGCAAAGACGACTCTTGCTCCTCGAAAAAAGACCCTTCCCTGGTTCAATCTTGCAGATTGAACCACCGCATTATACATAAGGGATTCAGTTGCTCTGAAGTTGCAGTAAGAATCTCGGATGGCTGTTTGATCGCAAGCCGGGAGAAAACTTTTGACAGTATTACATTCCTTGCTTTATGGTATTACTGGAACCGTTTTCCATCAGTTCGACATATGGAGTCAACGGAACGACGTCTTGCGCTGACTGTGCGCAATTAATTAAGACGCTATGTATAGACATGAAAGAGGGAAGACATGGCATACGTGTCGAGAAAGAAAGGGACGATCGGGATACTGACGGGCGGAGGGGACGTTCCCGGCCTGAATCCGGCCATCCGGGCCGTCACGATCCGGGCAATCCGCGAGGGATTTCGGGTAATCGGGATTCGCCGCGGATGGAAAGGGCTCGTCTCCTGCATCCGCGACAGGAAGCTCCCTCAGGAAGATTTTTTTCAGGTCCTCACGGAGGAAACGGTGAACCGTGTGGGCCGGACGGGGGGAACCTTTCTCCATACCTCCCGCACCCGCCCGAGTCATATACCGAAAGGTGAAGTCCCGGAACATCTGCAGGATCTCTACCCTGAGAATACGAACGACCTCACAGAAGAGGTTTTGAAGAATCTCGATTTCATGGGGATCGACTATCTGATTCCCATCGGCGGCGACGATACCCTCAGTTACGGGGTCCACCTGGCGAAACGGGGGCTGAAGGTGATCGCCATACCAAAAACCATGGATAATGACGTTCCCGGGACGGATTACTGTATCGGTTTCAGCACCTGCATAACCAGGACGATTGAAATGACCCACAGCCTGCGGACGACCGCCGGTTCCCACGAACGGATTCTGGTCATCGAGGTTTTCGGGCGGTACGCCGGGTTTACCGCCCTCCTTCCCACCATGGCGGGAGCCGCCAACCGTTGTGTCATACCGGAGCACCGGTTCAGCATCAATCACCTGACCGAACTTTTGGTGCAGGACCGTTTTACCAACCCCAGCCGGTATTCAGTCGCCCTGGTCTCCGAGGGGGCCATGTTCAAAGAAGGGGGGATGATCTTCGAAAAACAGGAGACTGACCAGTACGGCCACAAGAAGCTGGGCGGTATCGGAGACCGTGTTTCGGAACTGATCCACAACACCTCTGCCAAGTTCAACGGAGGCAGGAAAATTCATGTCATCAACCAGCGGTTGGGATACCTCGTTCGGTGCGGTAATCCTGACGCCATTGATTCAATCGTCCCCATGGCCTTCGGGAACCTCGCCTTGAACCTGATTTTAAATAAATCTCAGGGGAGGATGGTCAGCCTGCGGAACGGCCGGTACGATGATGTGCCCATCGACGTAGTGACGAGCATGAAAAAGGTGGTGGATATCGAAAAGTACTATAACTGCGAGCGGTTGCGCCCCCACTACGCGAGCTTCGAATCGAAACCATTGTTCATCATGACGAGTGATTGATCGCTTATTCTAGAAACGACCGTGTTTTCCTATTCCCTGCGAAAACTTCTTCACCCCTGCCTGCAGTTCACCCTCGGCAATTACCTCCATCCCCAGGCGAAATTCCAGATCCATTGCCTCATCCATCGACAGATCAAATCCCCTGTATGCGGACTGGCGGTCACTGCGCACACATGACTGGGGGTAGGCGGCGATCTGAAGAGCCAATGCCTCCGCTTCCTCTCTCGCTTTTCCCCGTTCGACGAGCCGGTTGGCCAGTCCCATGACGGAAGCTTCCTCACCGCTCACAGGGCGTCCTGTGAGGATCATGTCCAACGCTCGGCTCATCCCGATCAATCGGGGGAGGCGTTGCGTACCCCCATCGATGAGAGGAACGCCATAACGTCTGCAAAACACCCCGAAAATGGCGTCCCGCTCGACGACTCGCAAGTCACACCAGCATGCCCGCTCCAATCCTCCAGCTACGGCATAACCGGATACGGCAGCTATGACCGGTTTAGATGTTCTCATTCTGCTTGGACCCATCGGACCTGGCCTGGACATGTCAGCGTCAAGGCTGTTGACTGCGTTCAGATCACCTCGGGACATGGCTTTGAGATCAGCTCCGGCACAAAAGTTTCCCCCTTCACCATACAACACGGCCGCAAGCAGGCTGCTATCCCGTTCAAAATCTTCGAAAGCCTCGACAAGTTGTGTCGCCGTTTCCCGGTCTACGGCATTTCTGCTCTCGGGTCTATTAATGATGACCGTGCAGATCACATCATTTTTCTCCACCAGAACCTTCATGTCTGTATCCTCCTTTATTAGATACAAGCTTGGATAGAATCATCTCCGATCGATACCCATAGTCGTATGCCGCAGATATGGGGAATGCAGCCGAAGCGCAACATCCGGACTTTTTTACGAAGTTATCATATTTGCCATTGACAAGGCAGGGGAAATATTATTTAGAGTACCCATCTCATGATCATCGGAGAAACCAATAAGGAGGCGCAATTATGAAGTTGATTTATAAACTGGTCCTTACGGCAACAGTTATCTTGTTTGCAGGTACTTCCTGGGCGGCTGCCAAATGGGATATGCCCACGGGCTATCCGGTAAACAATTTCCACACGGAAAATATCCAGGCCTTCGCCGATGAGGTGGAAAAGGCCACGGGCGGGAAGTTGAAGATTATCGTGCATCCCAACGGATCCCTGTTTAAGGCGGGCGAGATCAAGCGGGCGGTTCAGACCGGGCAGGCGCAGATCGGCGAAATTTTTCTCTCCATTTTGGCCAATGAAGACCCCATGATGGGTCTGGACGGGGTTCCCCTTTTAGCCACCAGTTATGCCGAAGCGGGTAAATTATGGCGGGTTTCCCGTTCCGCCATTGAAGGACGACTCGCCAAGCAGGGGATAAAGATCCTCTATACGGTCCCCTGGCCGCCCCAGGGTCTTTACACCAACAAGCCACTGAACTCCGTCGCTGATCTGCGCGGCCTCAAGCTCCGTGCCCATAGCCCGGCGGTTTCCCGTCTCGCCGAACTGGCAGGGTCTCAGCCGATCACCATCCAGGCCGCCGAGCTTTCCCAGGCCCTGGCCACGGGAACGGTAAACGCCATCATCACCTCCGCCGCGACAGGCTATGATACTAAGGCCTGGGAACAGCTTTCCCATTTTTACAATATTGAGGCATGGCTCCCCAAAAACATTGTCATTGTGAACCAGAAGGCCTTTGACGCCCTCGACAAACCCTCCCAGGAGGCCATTCTGAAATTCGCCGCCGCCGCGGAAGCCAGAGGCTGGAAAACCAGCGAAGAAAAAACCAGGTGGTATCTGGAGCAGCTCTCTGCCAAGGGAATGAAGATCAACCAGCCCGGCGAGCAGCTCAAGGCCGACCTGGCCAAGATCGGCGAAACCATGACGGCGGACTGGGTCAGGGCCGTCGGCCCCGACGGTAAGGCCATCATCGACGCCTTCAGGAAATAGGCTTGTTTGTCACCACCCTGCTCCCTGCTTTGGAATGATTCATCCGGGCAGGGAGTAGTTTTTTCGTTATAGGTGTATCATGCGCAGTCGCCTTTCCTGGCTTTACCGTCTTTGCGGGTGGCTTGCCGCGCTGTCTTTACTGGCAACCCTCCTGATCATCGTGCTGAACATTCTCGGACGGCAGTTCGGCTTCTACCTCCGCGGGGCCGACTCCTATGCCGGGTACAGCATTGCGGCGGCGGCCTTTCTGGCCCTGGCCGCCACCCTGAAAAACGGCGACCACATCCGCGTCACCCTGATCTTACAGCGCCTGACGGGGAAAGGCCGGCGTATTATGGAGCTATGGTGCCTCGCCGCGGGCGCACTGCTCTCGGGCTATTTCTCTTTTTTCTCCTGGAAGATGGTCTGGTTTTCCTATGTCTTTCATGACATTTCCCAGGGTCATGACGCCACCCCGCTGTGGATACCCCAGATTGCGATGGCCCTGGGCATCTCCGCCCTTGCGATTGCGTTCGCCGATGATTTGATTGCCGCCCTCCGCGACGGATCAGAGGAGAAGACAGAAAACAGGGCGTCAGCCTCTTTTGTGGAATAGGCGGCAACCAATATGGAACAAATTTTTATCAGCATTTTTCTGATCGTCATCCTCTTTGTCATCCTGGCCTCCGGTCTCTGGATCGGCCTTACCCTCCTGGCCGTGGGCCTGATCAGCATGGAAATTTTTATGTCCCGGCCCGTCGGAGACAGCATGGCCCTGACCGTCTGGGGCTATCTCTCCAGCTGGACCCTGACGGCCCTGCCGCTTTTCATCTGGATGGGGGAGATCCTTTTTCGCGGTCGGATGTCTGAAGACCTGTTCCGCGGGCTCGCCCCCTGGCTGAACCGCCTACCGGGTCGTCTGCTTCACGTCAACATCATCGGCAGCGCCATCTTCGCCGCCGTCTCCGGTTCATCGGCGGCCACCTGCGCCACCATCGGCAAGATGACCATCCCGGAACTCCGGAGAAGGGGATACCCGGAAAAGATGACCATCGGTACCCTCGCGGGCGCCGCGACCCTGGGGTTCCTCATCCCCCCTTCCATCATCATGATCGTCTATGGCGTGGCCGCCAACGTTTCCATCGCCCAGCTCTTCATGGGCGGCGTTCTGCCGGGGATACTCCTGGCCTCCCTCTTCATGGGCTACGTAGTCATCTGGTCCCTTCTCAACCCGGACCAGATCCCCGCCGCCGAGACAGGTCTCTCCCTCTGGCGGAAGTTGTACGAGGCCAGGAATCTGATTCCCCTGGTAGTCCTGGTCCTGCTCGTCCTGGGCTCGATATACACGGGTTTTGCCACGGCCACAGAGGCGGCCGCCCTGGGGGTGGTGGGCGCCTTGATCATTTCCCGGTTGCAAAAGACCCTCACCTGGGATTCCTTCCGGGAGGGCATCCTGGCCGCGGCCAGACTTTACTGCATGATCGCGCTGATCCTGGCCGGATCGGCCTTCCTCACCCTTTCCATGGGTTTCATCGGCCTGCCGCGCAACCTGGCCGCGTGGATCGGCGGCTTCGGGTTCTCTCCGCTCGCGCTTATCGCGGTCTTGACCATCTTCTATCTCATCCTGGGTTGTTTTTTAGACGGGATATCGATGGTCGTTTTGACCATGGCCGTGGTGCTTCCCACGATTGAGCAGGCGGGCATCGACCTTCTGTGGTTCGGGATTTTTATCGTCCTCGTGGTGGAGATGGCCCAGATTACCCCGCCCGTGGGTTTCAATCTCTTCGTCCTCCAGGGGATGACGAAACATCAGATCGGGTTTATCGCCCGGACGGCCTTCCCGCTTTTTCTCCTCATGATCGGCGCGGTTTTGCTCATCTACTTCCTCCCCGAGATTGTCACCTATCTTCCAAGCCGGATGAAGGGCAGGTAATAATACACAAGACCAGACGGAAAGGAGCGGAGATGGAAGATATTGCCGATAGAATAAAAAATGACCCCTACGCGGCCTTTCTGGGTATCCGGATTGAAAAGATTGAACGGGGTTACGCCTTGTGCTCGGTTACGATCACGAAAGATATGTTTAATTTCCTTGGCGCCGTTCATGGGGGTCTTATTTTCAGCCTGGCCGATGTGGCCTTTGCCGCTGCCGGCAATTTTGATCATCTGCCATCTTACGCCCTTGATGTAAGCGGCTCCTTTCTAAAGACAGCAACCGCGGGCGACGTGATCAGGGCCGAGGCCAGATTGATACACACCACAAAAAGAACCGGCTTATACAGGATGGAGATATTGAAGGGGGAAGAACTTATCGCGACTTTCAACGGAACGGTGTTCAGGAAGGTTGATCGGCCATAATTGACGACTTCGTAAAAAGTCCGAAAACCTCACATTTTGTCATTCCCGCCTACGCGGGAATGACGCTTTGGGGAGTTTTTACCGCTTCAACATAATTGACGCCCGCCCCAAAACATTTAGCTCCTTGTCCAGCGAACGAGGGGCCCGCGGGCCCTGCCCCGCGCGCTAATAAAAAGAGGCGAAACCGGGGGATTCCCCTGTTTCGCCTCTTCCTCAGGAACGTTTTCTACAAACCGCTTAAAACCCTAACCTGCCTCAAAATCCCTGCCAATGGGTAAACTCCTCCAGCCCGCGCCGAAGGGAACGGTATCTGTTTGCCGGGGCGTCGTGATCGGGATAGCCAAGGGACACCACCAGCGACAGGTTTATCTCCCCCGGTATTTCCAGTTCTTCCCTGATGAGGTCGGCATAAGCCGTGGGCATCGCCTGGGGACAGGCGCCCAGGCCTTCATCGTAGGCGGCCAGGAGAAATGATTGCACGAAGAGTCCCATATCAAATATTGACCAGGAGTTCAGGGCTTTGGCAAAACCAAACACGGCGATACAGGGGGCGTTGAAAAACCGGAAATTGCGGAGGTAACTTTCCCTGACCTTTTCCGGTTCGCGCTCCGGGTCGATATCCAGGGACTGAAAACGACGGAGGCGATGCGCCTTCATCCGCCCCTCGTGGGCCGCCGGCCATTGCGCGGGAAAGGGCAAATCCGGCGCCAGGGGCGCCCCCGCGCCGGCCGCCTCATAAAGTCTGGCGGCAAGACGGTCCTTCCTTTCACCCGCCGCCAGGTACACCTCCCAGGGTTGGGTGTTCATATAGGAAGGGCTCCTGTTCGCCCGGGAAAGGAGTCTTTCGAGGACCTCCCGGCTTACCTCCCGGTCGGTAAAGGCCCGGCAACTTGTCCTATGCTCCAGAATCTGAGTAATTTCCATTTTCTCCCCCTCTTTATGACTGATTTACCCCTGCCAGCCTTCCGCCTATTTACCTGATTAACTATTCATCAAGGGCGATGGGCTGTTTCTTAACCAGGTTCCGGTAGATGCTGTAAGCGAAGGACAAAACCGCAATCAGGAGAATCGGGCCGCCGATCGGCCGGAAGAGAAATTCCGCGAGGTTATAGTCCGCCATGGTCATTCCCCGCCGCAGGGAGATCTCCGTGAGGGTGCCCAGGACGATGCCGATGATCATGGGCGCGATGGGGATCTTGAACCTTTTCATGAAGTACCCCAGGAGTCCGAAGAAAAACATGACCCAGAGATCCGTGATATCGTTACGGATGCCAAAGGCGCCGACGGCGGCGAAGACGAAGATGCAGGGGCCGAGGATGGAATAGCGCACCTTGCGGAAATTAGAAAACAGTTTAGCCGCCCCAAGACCGGCGAAGAGCATGAAGATGTTGGCCAGGTACATGGCGATGAAAATTGAATACATCAATTTGGGCTGATTGAAGAAGAGCATCGGGCCGGGCTGGAGTCCATGAACCAGAAATCCGCCGATAATCACCGCCGTGGTCGCGCTGCCGGGAATTCCCAGGGTCAGGAGGGGCACCATCGCGCCGCCCGCGGCGGCATTATTCGCCGTCTCCGGGCCGGCGATTCCCTCGGGGATGCCGGTACCGAATTTCTCCGGCGTCTTGGACCAGCGCACCGCCTCGGAATAGCCCACAAAGGCCGCCGTGGTGGCGCCGACGCCCGGCAGGATGCCGATGGCCGTTCCGAGGATAGCCGAGCGGAGCACCAGCCATTTCATCTTAAGGATGTCCTTGATCCGGGGAAGCTTGGTAGATACCTTGGTCAACAGGATCTCCGCCGCGCCCTTGGTGTCTTCCACCCGGGCCAGGATCTCCCCCACGGCAAAGGCCCCGATAATCGCCGGAATGAAATTGATCCCCCCGATCAGGGCCTTGCCGCCGAAGGTAAACCGCTGCTGGGCGGTCATCTCGTCGATCCCCACCGTAGCCATCAGCAGACCGATAAGACCGGCCAGGAAGGCCTTGGCCATGCCGCCGCCGCCCAGCGAGGCGATCAGGGTGAGGGCGGCCACCGCGAGGGCAAAATACTCGGGCTGGGAGAAGGTGAGGCCAACCTTGGCCAGCTGGGGAGACACCAGGTTCATCACCAATACACTGAAGAGCCCGCCCAGACAGGAACAGATGATGGCATAACCGAGGGCCTCCGCCGCCTTCCCCTTCTTGGCCATCTCGTAGCCGTCGAAGACGGTCGCCGAGGCTTCCGGCGCGCCGGGGACGTTAAAAAGGATCGCCGAGATGGAGCCGCCATAGGTCCCCCCGCAGTAAACGGCCGCCAGGAGGGCCAGGCCATTGGCCGGCTCCATGGAAAAGGTGAAGGGGATCAGAAGGGCGGTGCCCATCGTGGAATTGAGACCGGGGATGGAGCCCAGGATAACCCCCAGGCAAACCCCGGCCATAATGAAAAAAAGCATCGTGGGGCTGAGTACAGACTGGAGCGCGCTTAACCAGATATCCATAAATTACCTCTTCCTAATAGAATAGCTGACTGAATTGAAGGAATATTCCCTGACCCCGGGGCAGAGGAACATACATCGCCTTGGTGAAGAGGACCACAATGATGGCGGTCAGCACCACGGAAACACCCAGAATCCAGGCCTTGCTTGGCTCGCCTAAGA